>CAZHAD010000021.1:0-4053 GCA_964529965.1 uncultured Leptospirales bacterium
ACGGTCCCGTCCGCGACCGCGGTCGTGATCTGACGGTAGGGCTTGCTCCTGATGTCGCCGGCGGCGAACACGCCGGGAATGTTGGTGCGGAGATATTCGTCCGCGGCCACGTATCCCCACTGGTCCAGGGCGAGCGAGCCGTTGAAGAGCTCGATGTTCGGTCTCATTCCCGCGAATATGAACACCCCGTCGCAGCTTATGGTCTTCCTGCCGCCGGTTTTCAGCTCCTCAACAACGATATCCATCCCTCCGTCAGGCCGCTTGGTGAAGGCCCGCGGCTCGTGCTCGAACATGAACCTTATCTTTTCGTTGGCGAAGGCCCTCTCCTGGGCCTCCCTGTTCGCCTGGAGCCTGTCGAACTGGTGCACGATGGTGACGGTGCGGGCGAACCTGGTGATGAAGAGCGATTCCTCGACCGCGGAGTTGCCGCCGCCGATCACCGCCACGTCCTTCCCCTCGTAGTATTTCGCGTCGCAGGTTGCGCAGTAGGATATGCCCCTTCCCTTGTATTCGGCCTCCCCGGGCACGTCGAGCTCGCGGTACGAGGAGCCGGTGGCGAGGATCATCTTCTTCGCCCTGATGGTCTCGAACCCGTCCACGAGCAGGGTCTTTGACGCGAGGTCCACGTGGCTGACCTCGACCGCCTGGCGGAACTCGACTCCCGCGTGCTTGGCCTGCTCGGTCATGTAATGGGTGAGCATGTAGCCCTCGACCGGCTTTTCGAATCCCGGATAGTTCGAGACCATGTGCGTGATCTTCACCTGGCCTCCCGGAAGGGCATGATCCACGAGAATGGTCTTGAGCCTGGCCTGTGCGGCGTATATCCCTGCGGTGAGGCCCGTGGGGCCGCCGCCGAGGACGAGCACGTCGCAGTCGGTGGCCGCGGGCTTCGTGAGCGCGCGCAGCTCGGCCGCGCGCTTCTCCGGTATGAGGAGCTCGAGGTTCTTTACGATGTCCGAGCGCCTGATGCCGCCGCTCAGGCGCTCGCCCGTTTCCTCGCCCTTGCGGTAAAAAATGACCGTTGGCGAAGAGGTCACCCCCAGCTTCTCCGCGAGCGGACGGTTTTCCTGTCTGAATATCTTGATGAATTTGACGTCCCTTCCGTATATGCCGCTCAGGGGCTCGAATTTCGCGGCCAGGGCCTCGCACGGCGGGCATTCGGTGGAATAAAAATCGACGACCACCGCGCCTCCCTTCAGCACCTCGCCTTCATATTGGGATGAATCGATATAGGTTATGCTATCTGACATTTTATTTATCCTTTGAGATTGTTATCAGTTTTTCCAATTTAAACATTATTTCATAAAAATATATCTCAATAATCTCTTCTCTCTCCTCATCCCCTTTTATTACACACTTATGGGTAACAGTGAAGAAAACGGGGAAGGAATCAAGTCCCCCTTAGAGAAATTTAGAAGGTCTTTTTAAACGGCACCCTTGTTGAAATAGAGCGATATACCCATCTCGAGCAGCTGCTTCACCGGCCTGCAGTCAGGGGAATGAAGCTTTCCCGTGCTGTTCTTGGCCACGGAGCCGCACCCGCCGCCGCACACGAGCTGCATGCCGCACCCCGCGCATTCGGGGATTGCGGTCACGTCCCGGGATTCCCACTCTTTGATGATGTCGCTTCTGCGCGTCACCTCGGGATAAAAGCTCCCTACCTCCTCGCCCTCCTTGCCCACGGTTGCGGTGCAGGGGTAAATCCTTCCCGTGTAATCAAAGGCCCATTCGCTCTTGCACCCAGGGCAGGAATCGAATAGAGGCACCGGCAATTCCCCGTTGTCGAACAGGAAGCGTGATATCGAATATGCGGGCCGGTGGAATTCCAGGAAACGCGGATGCTCCCGTATGACCCCGTAGAGCTTCTCGTACAGGCCCGCGCGGTCAAAGAGCCTCGCCTCGTCCGCCTGGCAGAAGTGGAGCTCGTAGTTCCGTCCGATCTGGGTCTTGAACAAGGGGTTTTTCGTCCAGCCCCTGGCGATGGCGAAATCGGCTAGGTTCGGGAGGTCGTCGATGTTGTCCCGGTCCACGACCATCCGGAGGTTTACCGGAAATCCGCTCTCCAGCGCGCCGTCGATGCCTTCAACGATGCGATCGAAGGTGGGGCCTCCGCCCTTGAGGAAGCGGCGTCCGTCGTGAACGGCGCGCGTGCCGTCAAGGGTCACCTGTATCTCGCGTATGGCTGCCCGGGACAGCACGTCCAGGTATCCGGCAAGGTGATAGCCGTTGGTGACGACCGCGACGGAGACGCCGCGCCCGGCCGCGTTCGCGAGGACCCGGTCGATGCCGGCCCGCGCCTCCGCTCCGGCCAGGAGCGGCTCGCCTCCGAACAGGGTGACGTATTTTTTCCTGTCCGCGAATTCGCGGGCGATGTAATCAAAAAAGGCTTCGATGATCTCCCCGGTCAGCGGCTTTCGGCCCGGGGAATACCCGTTCTGGTAGCAGTAGGAACAGGCGAAGTTGCAGTCGTACCGGGGCGCGAAGAAGAGCTGGATCTCGCTCGAGTCGCGCTCTTCGAGAAAATCGAGGTACCTGAGCCTGTAGAGCCGCTCCTCTTCCGTTTCGTCAAGCAGATACCCCTTGTCCGCCATGCCTTCGACTCGGTCGTACCTTCCGTCCATTATGTCCTTTGCCGTAACGGGCGTAAGAATGTCCGCGTTTTTCGTCAGGGGATTCATGATAAAGTAGCTTTCCGAATCCCTTATTTTTCCCATGATATTGAATCGTGAAAATCTCTGCATCGAATTTTTCCTGTTTTCAAATCCCGCTCCGGGGAATTTAGGTGGCACGAAGTAGGCGCCCATTAATCGTGGCAGCCCGCGATGATCGACGAGATCTTTGCGCAGCACTGTGCCGCGGTCCGGTTTTCGGCACCTGTGTTCCTGATGAGTGACTTCATGGTGTTTGGTCTCCTTTATGTTAGAATGCCTTTGTTTGCCGCCCGGTCGTTATTTGCGACCCATGATCGTCCAGCTCGCCACCTCGATTTTCCCCTTCGGATAGGGCTCGCTCTCCTCGAGAACGCGCGCGTCCGTGAAGCCGGCTTCTTCGACGGCACGGAGATATTCCTCCCTGGTTTCCGCACCGGCCCAGCATTCGGCGACCGCCTGAGGGTCGTTTCGGTATTCATCGGGGACCGGCGCGGTCGAATAGATGTCGCTTACGACGAACCGTCCTCCCTTTTTCAGTATCCGGCTGATTTCGCTCCACACGCGTCGCTTATTAAGCGCGTGGTTGATGGTGCAGTTGGATATCACCACGTCCGCGACGCCGTCGGCCAGGGCGATGTCCTCGAGCTCCGATTTAATGAATGCGACGTTGGATATGCCCAGCTTTCGGGCCGTTTCACGCGCCTTCTCGATCATGCCGTCGGACACGTCGATGCCGTATGCGAATCCGCCCGGACCGGCGAGGTCCGCCATTCGCATGACGTCGATGCCCCGACCGCTTCCCAGGTCGATGCACGTCTCGCCCGCCCTCACGTCCGCCAGCTTCAGCGCGCCCCCGCAGGAAAGGCAGCAGGTAGTTTGTGCGAGTCCGCTGTACCGCTCATTGATGGTTTCCAGCCGCATCGGCGAGGCCGTTTTCATGTTCTTCCTCCATTGCGAATAATAGCAGGCGCAGGGCCTTCTGAATCACCGCGAATTCGTTTCGTGTCAATTTGGACGTTATTTTCGACTCGCACCTTTTTTTGAATTCCATGGTGCTTTTGTTTTTTGCAGTCCCCTCCGGCGTCAGGGAGAGCCGGGTGACCCTTCTGTCGTGCTCGTCCGTTTCGCGCGTGAGGTATCGCTTTGCGGCGAGACCGTCGATTATCCGGCTCATGCGTGAGGGTGAGAGCAGGTTGCGCCGCGCAAGCTCATGGCCGGATACGATCTCGTCCGGCTTGAGCGTAAGCAGGACCTGCATCTCCTTTGACGACAGGCCGTTTTCGTCCGCGTCCTGTTCGTGCAGGTGGCAGCACTGTTCGTTCAGCATCATGATCGTATCGACGATGTTATACTCCATATTAGTTGCCTGCAGCAATTGTTGTTAGTAGCAAATATATTCAAC
>CAZHAD010000021.1:4153-39970 GCA_964529965.1 uncultured Leptospirales bacterium
TCGGTGATCGATTCCGCCGAGGCGTCCCTTCCCTGGAACATGCGGCCTATTATCTTCATGGACATCGTGCTGCTCAGGTACAGCTCGCCCTTCATGACCGTGCGTATCGCCTCGATGATGACGCCCGGGGCCACCCTTTTTGCAATATACCCGTCCGCGCCCGCCCTGAGCGCCCTTTCCGCGTACACGTTCTCATCGTGCATCGAGAGAACCAGGTTCTTTATGGAGGTAAACCTTTCACGCAGGGCCTTGACCAGATCAAGCCCGCTGGCCTCTCCCTCCAGGGAGATGTCGATTATGGCCAGGTCCGGCACCTTCTTGTTGATGAGCCGTAGCGCCTCTTCTGCGGTCCCTGATTCCTGAATGACGGCCAGGTCCTTCTCCTTCTCGATGACCTTTTTCAGGCCCTGCCTGACCAGGGGATGGTCGTCCACGAGTATGATTTCCACCGTATTTCCGTTCATCGCATGATACCATATTGATGATTTCCTTTCTGTAAATTAAAAATTCGGGTCCCCGTTGTTTTTTTTCAGGGGATCAATACCCCCGCTCCCTTCCTTTGTGAACCCGGCTGTGCGGGGGATGCGTCCGGGGACGAGCCCCGGTGAAGCGCATTAATGATTGGCGGGTTCGGTTTCGTTCACGCCCGCGCTCGAACGGATCGGCAGCCATTCGTCTTCGGGAAATTTGTTCTCAATGAACTCCACGAGGCGGTTAAAGGTGCGTTGAAGGCTTCTCAGCTCGTCATGGTGCTCGATCATCAGACAGTAGAGGTCTCTGTCGGGCAACCGCCGCACCTGCTCGTAAAAGTTCACCAGCCTGGCGTGAAGCTGCATGATGTGCGATCTTAATTGTTCCATTGTGTTCGCCCAAGCAGGCGGATATCCGGGCCTTATACGATGGAAAGCCGCACCGCCTTCATATCTTCGGCCCGCTCCCGTTCATCGGGGAAGGTGATCGTGAGCCCGGAGCCGCCGTCCGCCTCCATGGTGACCGTTCCCCGTATCTGGCGGGCAAGCGCGCGGATGAGCGCGATGCCGCCCGCGCTCAGGGTCTCCTCTTCCCCGTAATCGTGAGGCGCCGCCGCGCTGTCCCGGATGGTCAGCACGTGGCGCCCGTCGTCATCCTTATTGAAGCTGACGGAAATGTTTCCGCCCGCTCTTCCCGGCGGGGTGCGCTTGACCGCGCTGGTCACGATTTCGTTGATGATGAGGCCGCAGCAGACCGCGTCCCTCGCGTCGAGGGGAATCTCGCCGATGTCTCCGGTGATCTCGATCTGCCCCTCCCGGGCGCATGATGCGAGCATGCCCGAGACCAGATCCAAGCTGTATTTGCGGAAATCGACGATCTTCCTCGCACCGTCGTCAAAAAGCTTTTCATGCACATTCGCCATCGAGCGTATCCTGTCCCTGGTGTTCAGGAGCGCCGTGCGGGCGCCTTCATCGTTGACCTGCTGCGCCTCAGCCTCAACAAGGCCGGACAGTATCTGCATGTTGTTCTTGACCCGGTGGTGTATTTCCTTCAGGTAGAGCCTTCTTTCCCTGAGCGATGCCTTCAGCATTTTTTCGGTTTTCAGGATCGCACTCACTCCGCGCATGAGCTTTTCATTGGTCTTCGCAAGCTCGATCATTCCTTCGGTCGCATTCCCCGCCGGACGGCCTGAGGATCGTGCGTGGTCTTGCCCTTCCGAGCTCGCGCGCAGCACCGCCAGGGCGTAGATGCGGCTGAGTTGGGCCAGTACGCCAAGGTCCCGGTCCGAGTATTCACCGGCGGCATCTGCCAGCAGAATCTGCCCATGAAGGAATTCCCCTACCGTCGCCGGCATCGAACAGAGGTTTTTAAGCGGAGCGCCCTCGTTGCGCATGTTCCGCAGCAGATCGCTTTCCACCGGATCGTTGCTGTAAAAGGGCTTCCGGTTGTACAGCACGTTTTTCCAGGGTCCGGGCGGGAGGCTCCCGCGTTCGGGGAAAAGCACCCTGATTTTACTGTCGGCTGCAAGCCGCTTTATCATGGGTGTGGCCGAAACTATGTCCATATCGCCGGTTTTCGGATCGATCGCGGACACAAGGCCCTCGTTGCTGCCCGTAATAATAGTTGACCAGCGCAGGACCGCGTCGGCGACCTGCCGCAGCTCGAATGGCCTGCCCGTGGACAGCTCTAAAAGCTCCGCCAGCGCCGAGTTAACCGTCTGATTGCGTGGCAACGCTTCCTCCGTCAGTTTTTTTTCAGGCCGCGTCCGCGTCCCGATATTTTACCGGTGCAATAGTGCTGTAATGTCCTGCGGCGCCGCTTCCGGCGGCCCCGTGCTTTTTCATGTATTTTCTCTCGCGGGTCGTGCGCCCGCGGTCCATTATCCGCTTTGCGGTTTCGTCGTCAAAAAGAAACGCGGGGGAATCGCCCACGTTGTTGGCATAGCCTGTGAGCTCATCCCCGTCGCGTCCGAAGAGTGAGGAGGTTGTGAGGTTGGTGTATAGGAATTGATGAGTCGCGGGGTTTGCGGTAAGTATGGGTTCCGGGTGCAACTCAAACGCTGTATGCGAACGCTCCTTCTGATGAAGGAGCTCCATTGCATACTCGGAAGACCGGATAACCGCGTCTTCCCGCGTATGAGTTGAGCCGTTGTCCATTCTTTGTTTCATTGAAATCATACTACTGGCATATGTCCAATGGTTCCGCATGGTACTGCGTGCGTCCTCTTTTCACGGCCCATACGAGTTGGTACCGATGCTTCACGATTCAGGATTATGTTCGTAATTCCGCTCATATTGAATCAGACCGCCTCGATATGAACTGATTCGTAAAAAGCAGTGACGCTTGATGAATGGAATATACTCCGGCCGCGGGTTTTAAACAATCACTGAAGCATTGTCTTTTTTATATGAGAATCCATTAATGTTCTATAATAATTTTGATGATGCAGCATAACGGAATCCGCGATGAGGGAGCCTTGTCGCGGTGCGTTATTCGCCTTGAGGGGTGTCCATGGTTGTGCGGCCGAGAATGCTGGCGGGAAAACCGGAGCTCAGATAATGTTTTCCGCTCATCACGGTGTGTATGGCCTCGATGATCTTCAGGGGGGCCTCTTTTTTGGTGATGTACCCCCGCGCGCCTGCCCGGAATGCCCTCTCCGCGTAAAAACTCTCCTCGTGCATTGAGAGGACCAGGATCACCACCCTTTTAAACCGGGCGCGGATATCCTCGATAAGGTTAAGGCCGCTCGTCTCGCTTTCCAGGGAGATGTCCACGATCGCCAGGTCGGGCGCTTCACTGAGGATGAGGCGCAGCGCCTCGTCACCGCTCCCTGCCTCATGTATGACTGAGAGATCCCCTTCTTTTTCTATGAGCTTTCTCATCCCCTGACGTACGAGAGGGTGGTCGTCGACGATGATGATTTTTGTCGGAACACCAGTCATGAGCCGGTTATCGGGTAGAGATTTGACGACTTGTATATTCATTTACCATATGCCGGTAAAGTCCTTAATTCCTATTAAGGACTTTAATAAAAAATAAATCAGGATTCCTATTTCGCCAATCCTCTATTGTGTCATTTATCAATAACCGGATCCACCATGCAGGTGATGGGCGGCCGGTCGGACCCTATTCCAGATGGTTTGCGATAAAATCTTTATTTATCGATGCGGTTACCGTAAATCCGCACGCGGATGACTCGGTTTCAAGCACGCCTCCTATGAGTGCTGCCCGGTGCTTCATGATCCGCAGCCCGATCCCCGTCATCTTTGTGGTATTTTTTGACGCGCCTGTGCCGTTGTCGCTGATCTTCAGGATCAGGTGATCATCGTCCTCGTCAAGGGAAAGCCCGATTTTGTCCGCCTTCCCGTGCTTTATCGCGTTGTTGGTCGATTCCCGGGCGATGAAATAAAGGTTGGTCACGACCATTCTGTTATCCACCCTTTTTTTGGTCCCACAGGTGAACGTGCACGCGATTTTAAAGAGGTTCCTGGTGCCGGCCGCCAGCTCTTCCAGCGCCTGCGCCGCGTCGTATTGTTCGAGGCGTTCGCTCCACAGCCCGCTCGATATCATGCGCGCGTGGTCGATCGAATCGGTGATGTGGTCAATGATCTCCTCCATGTCCACAAGCTCGGGGTAGGCCTTTTCCTTCATGACCTGCCTCAGGGCCTCGGCGAGAAAGGCGATGCCCGTGAGCTTCTGGCCGAGTGAATCGTGGAGGTCCTGCCCGATACGCCGCCGCTCGAGCTCGCTTATCTCCTTGATTTCCTTTTGGAGCCGTCTGTTCTCGGTGACGTCGTGGGAAAAAATCGCCATCTTGTGTACGCCCTTTTTATGGTTCCGGATAGGGAAGATGATCGTATCGTACCATGTGTCGCCGGTTTTTTCATCGAACCTGAGGGCGTTTCCGGAATCCAGCACCTCCTCCATCCTCCTGCGCCTGAGAGAGGACATCTCCTCCCCGATGATATCGAACATGGACGCGCCTATTATCATATTTTTTTTGAGGCTGAGCCGCCTCGCGAACTCGTCGCTCGCGTCGAGCACCGTGCCGTCTGTCGCCACCAGGAGCACGGGCTCGGTCGGGGTGTTGATGAGGGCGCTCGCGACCTCTTCCCCCTCGCGGAGCCTGATTTCGGCGATCTTCTGCTCGGTCACGTCCCTGTTGCTCGCCCTCCGCCCTATGAACGCCCCCGTTTCGTCGTATACCGGGTTGCACTGGTGCGAAATATAACGGACTATGCCGTCCTTTCGCACAATACTGAAATCGATTTCCATAGGGCCCGCATTCTCATTCTGCAGCTCCTCCTTCAGATGCTCCGTGAATTTCACGAGGTCTTCCTGATGGATTATGCATGAGAGAAGGTTCTTGTCGGACATGAACTCTTCGGGCCTGTACCCGGTGACCCGCTCGACCGACGGCGATACGTATATGTAATTCCCCTTCGCGTCAATCCAGTATTCGGCCGCGTAGGTGAAGTCAGCGATCGTGCGGAACTTGAGCTCGCTCTTCTTCAGCTCCTCCTCGGCCCTTTTCCGGTCCTCGATCTCGGCGGTGAGACGTTCGTTTGTCCTCTGGAGCATGGCGGAGCGTTCCCTGACCCTCTGCTCGAGAGACTGGTTCATTTCCGCGAGCGCGTTTTCGTAGTTGATCCTCTGCAGCGCGAGGGCGTACAGGTCGGCGATGCGCTTCACCGCATCCAGGTCCTCGTCGCCGTAGCTTCCCTTTGGGTTGGCCAGCGCGATATTGCCGAAAAGCTCGCCTCCCGCGATCGCGGGCGCGCACAGGAATTTCTCGATCGTGAGGTGACCCTGTGGGACGCCCCCGGCTGAAAAATGATTCCGCGCGTCGTTGTCGTAAAAGGGCTCCCCCGTGTTCAGGGCGTGCCCCCAGAGCCCCGGATAGCTGCCGTCGGGCCCGGATGGGAAGGCCACTTTCCTGTCAGGGCCCGCGATCGAGCATTTTCCCATCATCATTTCGGTGAGGTGGTAGGCCACGCTCTCGCGCGTCTTCGGGTCGATGAATGCGGCGTATCCGTGGGAGCTTCCGGTTATCTTCATCGCCTGCTCGAACACGCTGGAGGATATTTCCTGGACGGTCATGTCCGAGCGAATCAGGTCGGCGGACAGGCCGGCCAGGGTCGTGTTCACGAGGAGCTCCCGGGCGAGCCGCTCCTCGGCCTGTCTGCGGCCGGTTATGTCCTGGATGGAAACGACGAAATGGAGCGGCTCTCCTGAGTCGTCCCTTGCCAGCGCGACGGCCAGGTGAATCCAGGCACGCGAGCCGTCTTTCCTGAGGATTTGCATTTCCATTGAAAGATTTCCGGCCTCGCCCTCAACAAGACGCCTGATCTCTGCTGAATATGTACTCAGGGCTTCCTGGTGCAATATCTCCTGCAGGGTTTTATGGGCGAGTTCGTCCGCGCCGAAGCCGGTTATCCCGCACAAAGAGTCGTTGATCCTCATAAGCCTGCCGCCGAGAGACACGTGGGCCAGGCCCACGGCCGCGTTGTTGAATATGTCGCGGAAGTTTTTTTCGCTCAAACGCAGCGCTTTTTCGGCCCCGGCGTGCGCGGCGCGCAGCCTGAGCGCCCGTATCCCGTATGAGAGGTCGTCCGCCATCTCCGAGAGGAGCTTCACCTCGTCTTCAAGGAAGGGATCCGGCTCCCGCGAGTATATGGTTATCGCGCCGAACGCCCTCCCTTCCTCGATCAGGGGCAGGACGATGGATGACGCGTAGCCCCGCTTGATCGCCTCGTCGCGCCACGGACTGAACGCAGGGTCGGTGCGCATGTTTCTGCACATGGACACCCTCCCGGTGCGTATGGCCGTGCCCGTGGGGCCCCTGCCGCGCTCGGTATCCGCCCAGGTGATTTTCAGGGTCTTGATGTATCCCTCCTCAAAACCGGCGTAAGCCGCGGGCCTGACGCTTTTGGCCTCATCGTCCTCGGCAAACCCGATCCAGACCATGGCGTGGCCGCAGTCCTCCACCACGATGCCGCATATCTCTTGAAGGTAGGCGGATTCATCGACCGCCCGGGCCATCGCCTTCCGGCTGCTGCCCAGGGCGTTGAGGGTGCGGTTGAGCCGGTATAGCTCCTCCTCCCTTTTCTTGCGGCCGGTGATGTCGCGTATGATGATCTGCACCGCAGGGCTTCCCTGGAAATTGATGAGGCTCCCCACGGTCTCCACGTGGATCGTCCGTCCTTCAATATCCAGCATCCTGACTTCATGAAGGGGGATAGTTCTTTCATTCCGCACCCTGTGCATCCGCGATTCGACCTCGTCCCTGTCCCCGGGATGGATCAGCTCGAGCACGCTTTTTGCCTGGAGACGCTCAAGCGTATCCGCCCCGTACAGGAGCAGCGCAGCCGGATTGGCGTACAAAAACCTGCCGTCCCGGTGCACGATGACCCCGTCAGGGGAGGTTTCCACGAGCAATCGGTAGCGCTCCTCGCTTTCACGCAGGGCCTCAAGCGTGTGCATGCGTTGGGTTATGTCCTGGATCGCGACCGCGCATCCGACGATGCGGCCGTCGTCGTCGCGTATGGGCGAGGCGCTGTTGTGCACGTACGTGGAGGTGCCGTCGAAGCGGCGTATGCGCATGAGCTGTCCGATGACCGGCTTCCCGCTCCTCAGGGCCCTGGCCGAGGCCCATTCCTCGGGAAGCACCGGCTTTCCGGTGTCCATCCACCAGGCCTTGTACGCCGCATAATCGTCGACCGAACGGGTCGCCGGCCTGGGTCCGCCCCAAATCTCCTCAAACATCCGGTTCGACCTGATGTTTCCCCCCTTCGTGTCGAATATGCCAACCCCCACCGGCAGGGCCTGCATGACCGCCTCGAACCGGTTCTGCACCCTCACCGCCTCAAGGCGCGCCTTCCGGAGCTCCAGCTCCGTGCGCCTGGCTGGGGTGATGTCCTCGAGCACCGAGCAGACCCGAGAGAGCTTCTTGCCCGCGTAATCGCGCACGGGAACCGAGTCGATTTTGATCCATCGCGTCGTGTTTTGTAACGCATCGAACAATCCCATGATCGCGCCTCGCACCGGCCTGCCGGTCCGCAACGCGTCCATCCAAGGATAGTCATCCGGGATGAACTCCGAGCCGTCCTCGCGGATGGTCCGCAGGCGTGGATTTTTTGACGCACGCTTGTGCGTATGTGAGAGGAAATCGTCCACCATGTTCCGGGCCGTGGAATCGGCCCTTATGATCGCTCCGTCGGCAGCATGGCATACCACCCCGAAGGTTTTTGATTCAAAAAAATGCCGTTCTCTTCCCAGGTGAATCCTTCTCAAGGCGGACTCTATGGCTGCGAGGAGAAGCCGGATATCGATCGGTTTCGGGACGTATCCATACGGATCCGTGTCGTTTGCCCGCCTGAGGGTTTTTTTATCGGCGTTTTCGACGAGATACACGGCCGGCAGGTCAATGACCCGGTTGATTTCCCGCACCGCGTCAATGCCTTCTTTGCCGCCGCCGAGCTCCATATCGATGACCAGGATATCGGGCCTGCGCGCGAGCGCCATCTCGACTGTTCTTTCTCCGGACGCGGCCGTGCCCGCCACCCGATATCCCGATTTCATCAGGGCGTCCCTGATCTGCTTGGCCGTCTTCCCATCTTTTTCGGATATCAAAATAGCAGCTTTTTTCATACCATGACCGCCTTGCCTTGAATGCCGTACAAAGGACGTGCACTAGAGTGTCGACAGATGCCCCCTTCCTTTTTTCGTAATGCGGACCTCGACAGGCTCCGTCTTTGAAAAGACTCCCATTTCATCCCAGGTTTCGGGCCGGTTGAAAAAGGTTTCCAGTTCCTTCTCGGAGAGATCCGCGCTGGATATCGGGGCGTACACGTCTTCCTCCTGCATCCGGTAGCGTGTTTTCACCAGCTTCACCAGATTGCGCGCGAACAGGGAGCCGATCACGTTTCCGGCGAGGCGGCACGTCTCCTCCCGGTCCAGGTGGCGATACTGCACTGAAATATCGTTGACCAGCTGGCGTACCCCTATGTCAAAATCATTCGCTTCGATCAATAGGCCTTCCTCGAGTTTTTCGATATCTATCATTTTTCGCCTCTCCTGTTGGTGTTGATTGAAAATCCCCCGGCACGGGAAGATGCCTGCCGCTTTTCACGTCAGCGCATGCCCCTGATGCTGAGCTCCTTGTCAAAGGATATGACCGCGTCGTAGGTGATTTCATCCTTCGCGCCCGCGCCGATCGCGAGCCTCCATTTGCGGATCCCCTGGGCGTGGCGGGTGGTTTTCTCGAAGTTTTCGTCCCTGACGAACGGGTGCGAGAGGTTCTTGATCTCCACGTCGATTTTTTCATTGCGTGACAGGGGCATGGAGTCGTACACGAACACCTCGATGCCCCGGGTGAGGCGGTTCTCGACCGTGAGCTTGTACCGGTACAGTATCCTCCTCCTGCTCCCCATCAGGCCCGCGGTGTCCTCGTACTTGCTCACGAGCTCCTTTTTCACGGCGATGCGCGGTTCGACTCCCAGGACGATCTCCTCCTCCATGCCGGGCGCAACTGCGGGCATGGAGGTCTTCCCCATGAACTCATTGTCGAGAAAGATCTGCGCCTCGCCTGAAAGCCAGGGGAGTCCGGTGGTGTTTTTCACCGCCGCCTTGAGGTATCCGCTGCGGGCCTCCTCGGGAACCGCCTCATAGAAAAAGCGGGGCGCGTTTCCCTTTTCGAGGCGGAACTCCCGTATGAACTTCTTCTGGGATTTGACTGACGAGGCGATGTCCTGTCTTACAGGAAAGCTGATTTCAAAATAGGGCCCCCTTTCGGTGATCCCCGTTTCTTCCGGCGGGGGCATTTCCTTTCCTGCCTTGCGGTACGGCCTCTTTTTCATCGATTTCGCTTCGCGCGCCGCGCCTTCCGGGTATTCCGCCTCTTCGCTCCGATAGGGGGCGGCGATATCGAGGTACCATGGCGTCAGGCCGGGCGGGCTGATCGCGCTTGCCGGCGCGCCCGTTGACAGGGACAGGGCTATGTCCCCCCAGTTTTCCCCGGTCGTCTGGCGGATGTCGCCGTACACGAAGAGCCCGATCATTTTCTTTGCGCGGTCGGCGCGCACGTCATACTTCATCTCCCAGGCGGTGCGGGGGATGACGTAGGTGAAGGTGAAGTCCGCCCTGCCCGCGGCGGGCGCGCTGATTTCAACCAGCAGGCGTTTTTCGATGTCCACGTTCTGGGTCGGGTTTTTCAGTATCCTCGTCCGCTCCGCGTACCGGTCCGAGATGTCCGCGTACTGCTGAACCTGCATCGCCGCCCGGTTCGTCAGTATCGCGGTGTTGAGCGAGCGGTAGGTGTTGAAATAGGATGAGCCGGCGATCTGGGAAAGCTCGAATTCCCATTTTTGTATGCTCCTCCCGATGTCCTCGCGCTCCCGCTCGATCACCCTTTTCCTGGCGAGGAGCGCCTTCCTTTTCCCGGCCGTATAGGTGAGGGTGCCGTCCCATACCTTTGCGTTCGGGATGCGGGTCATGAGCTCTTTTGAAACGGCCTGGTTGGTGAAGTCCATTACCGAGTCGAGGAACTTTTCCTGCGACCGGATGATCTTGAGCTCGTCCACGAATACCTGGTCCCTCTCCCTGAGCGCCTTGAGCCTTTCCTCTATGCCAAGTATCTCCTTCCGCTTTTTTTTCACCAGGGCCTTCTTCATCACCTGTAGGGACAGGATCGAGCCGGCCGCGCCCCGGTGAAGGCTTCCGCGCACCGACCAGTCGTACAGCAGCGGCGGCAGGCTCCCGAGCATGATGCGGTTCATTCCCTTGACCAGCCTGAGGCTCGCCGTTCGGGTTATGGCCGCCTGGTTCTGGTAAAGCTTCACCGCCGTGATCCTGCTCGTCACTGCCTTTTCTTCCTGATTGTCCGCGCCCGCCGGGTAAACCCAGAGGCAGGCGGCTGCGCAGAGCACGGTTATGGAAATTCGTCTCATATCGACCTCTTCGTTGGAAAGAAATTATTTTGCCGCGGAGCCCGGCGTGCGCGGGCCTCGTGTATGCGGCCGGACCCGCTGACCGGATGAACGGCGTCCGCCGGCGCATTTGGTTGTGTTCATGAGGTTGCAGCATCCGCCGTAAAAAGCAAGCCATTTTACCCTTGACGCACTCGAAATTCAGGGTTATCTATTATAGATAATGATGTACATTTTAATTATCAACGGGACTACCGCGGGAGCGGATCGCACCGGTAAACGAGCGGCGTATGCCTGAATACCCTGACATTACGGTTTACGTGGAACGGCTTGAAGCAATGCTCCTGGACCGGGTCCTTGAAAAAATCCGCCTCCTGTCCCCCTTTTTTCTTCGCACGGTCGAGCCGCCCCTCTCCTCCGTCGAGGGCCGGGAGGTCCGCGCTTTCAGCCGCATGGGGAAGCGCATCGTGTGTTCTTTTAACGGGGACTACCATCTCGTCATTCATCTGATGATCGCCGGCCGCCTCTATTGGAAAAGGAGAGGTGCGGCCGTCCCGCGCAAAAACGGCCTGGCCGCGTTTGATTTCCCCAACGGCTCTCTTCTTGTCATGGAGCACGACTCCAGGAAGCGCGCATCCCTTCATCTGGTCAGGGGAGTGGAGAGGCTCGCGGAATTCGATCCCGGCGGCCTTGAGGTTTTCGATGTCTCGTTTCAGGAATTCCACGCGAGGCTCCAGTCCGAGAACCACACGCTCAAGCGCGTGCTCACCGACCCAAGGCTCGTCAGCGGCGTAGGCAACGCCTACTCGGACGAGATCCTGCACCGGGCCCGCCTGTCGCCCCTGCAATTGACGCGGGAGATGAACGAGGAAGAGGCCGAACGCCTGTTCAATGCGGCAAAGGCCGTTCTGTTCGAATGGACCGAGCGGTTGAGGGAGGAGGCGGGGGACGGGTTTCCTGAAAGGGTCACGGCGTTTCATGAAGCCATGGCCGTGCACGGCCGTTATAACAAACCATGCCCTTCATGCGGCACGCGTATCCAGCGTATTCAGTATGCGGACAACGAAACCGACTACTGCCCGAGGTGCCAGACCGGGGGCAAGCTGCTTGCGGACAGGGTGCTTTCGAGGCTCTTGAAGAAGGACTGGCCGCGCACCATAGACGAGCTTGAGAGAAAATCGTAATATTCCGGTACTTGGTATATATTCCGCTTCAGCTAAGCCGCAATCGTCTTAAAGGCTCCGTCATCGAATGCGGCATCGACGGCCTATTAAAAGGGGAACACGGCGTCCAGTTCCCTGTCCGTTACCGTAAACAGGGTGTTGCGGGGCGGCAGCGGCTCGGTGGAAAAGAATTCCGGAAGCCGGTCGTCCCTGCTCGTGAAGCCCGCGTTGCGGTTGAATTCCCTCTCCGCCTGCAGAATGCGCGCGCCCATCTGCTGCAGGGATTCCGGGCCGAACCTGGTCCCCGTTTTGGCGCTCAGGAGCTCGAAAAAGGCCTTTCCGCCTTCCGGCGATCCGATGGCGAAGGCGGCGAAAATGCAAAGTCCGAGGGTGTCCATCACCGCCATCTGAAACTGGGCGCTTCGCGACGCCTCGGCCAGGCCCTCGGTTTTATCAGCGGTGAAGTGACCGGTCATGTACTCGCCGATCAGATTTCCCGCCGTATGATCGGCCCCCATGGGCGAAGTGGCGTAGGTCACCCCGTTTCCCTGGATGCCGCGCGGATCATAGGCGGCGATGCTCTGACCCTTGACCGCAGGTACCCGGTGATGGTTGAAACGAGCGCCCACCGCGGCCGGGCCGTCCCCGAGCACCCTTCCCATGTCCGTGCCCCGGGCTATTTCCTCAAGCATTCCGATCGCCGCGTCCGCGTCGCCGAAAGGCCGGTATCCCGCGTCCATCGCCACCGCCAGTGCCACGCCGGTGTTCATGGTGTCCAGGCCCATATCGTCGCAGAGGAAATCCATGCGTGCGATCGCGTCAAGGTCGGTAATCCCGGTCATCCCGCCGAACGCCCATATGGTTTCGTACTCCACCGAGGAGCTGAGATACCCGCCCTTCTTGTCGTTGTAGATGTTGGAGCAGCGTATGATGCACTGGGCGCATCCGATGTGGCCCGGTCCGCCCCCGCGCTCCTTCATCGTCTTTGCCAGGTTCTCCCCGCTTATCTTTTCCCATCCCTCCAGCACCCCCCTCGTGGCGTTGAAGCTGGGGAATGCGGACATGGAGTTCAGCGCGGCCACGAGTGCAGCGGTTCCGTACGCGGGAAGGAGCTTGCCTGAAAAGCCGTTCTCACGGACCGCCTTGGCGAATACCCGCGCCGCTTCCCTGAAGGCCTCAGGATCGGCGATCGCATCCGGGCTCTTTCCCGTTCGGTCCACGATCAGGGCCTTGAGGCCCTTCGAACCCATGACCGCGCCCAGGCCGCCGCGCCCCGCGGCCCTGCACGGCCGGTTGTCCATGTCCGAAGACTGGATGGAGGCGGATTTCATCATGGTTTCACCCGCGGGGCCGATGCACATGACCGAGGTGTTCTTCCCGTAGGTCTTGATGAGGCTTTCGGTCAGGGCGTACGTCCTCATTCCCTTGAAATCCCTGCCGGGCAGGAGTTCCGCTTCGCCCTTCTCGTCGATTCTGAGTAATTGAAGCTCCCCGTCCGCGCTCCGTCCCTCGACCACGATCGCGGTGATGCCCAGTCGCCCCAGCGCCTGTCCGACGGTGCCTCCGGCGTTGCTCTCCTTGATCGTGCCGGTGAGCGGGCTTTTCGCGCCTACCGAAAGCCTGCTGGTATTGACCAGGCTCGTGCCGCTCAGCAGTCCCGGGGCGAAGACCAGCTTGTTCTCCGGGCCCAGAGGGTTGCATGCGGGCGGTACCTCCGCGTTCACAAGGACCGAGGTCAGGCCGCGTCCGCCCAATCCGGCGTAGGATTGGGGCACATTTTCATATTTTATGCTTTTGTCCGACAGGTTCACTCTTATTAGTTTCATGACCCTTTTCCTTTCCCCGCATCCACGGATCCGTTTCTCACGGCCAGGATCGAACGCGATCGGAAAAAATCCTGGCCGTGACGCTGAATGCTCACAACGGCGTCCGCATGCGGCCGGTGAATAGAGGCGTTAAAATTTACGCTTGATCTTGTAATACCCTGTTAAGACCTTTTGTCAAGGCATTTACCGGGCCGATTGGGGGCCGTTCATACACCTGCCGCTTCTCTCCGAATTTCATATCGTCCTGAATCGGCGGTTAACCCCTCCGGAGTGTTGTGGGCATGTTTATAAGAATACCGGTAATATTACGTAACAAGGCGGAGGTGTAGAAATACGTTTTAATAGTACTCGAAAAATAATTCATTCTTTTCATGAGCGAGTATTCGGGCCCAATTACGGCTTGACAAAAAAATTGACGGACTGTATAAATTATCCATAAAGAACAGGTCCACCGGCATTGACGCCTGTTCTGCGATGCGGAATTTGGCTGACTAAGACTCCCCGGCCGTCCGGAACCCTCATTTCGATAAAATTATCGGGACATCAACTCATTCGTATGGGCCTTCGGGCCCGATTCAAAAAAGGAGGCAAAAAATGAGGAGGAAGAATGTTTATTCATCTGGTGTACTCATTTTTCTTGCGCTTGCGTCTGTTCTGCTTTTTTCCGGGCAGGACCTTATGGCGCGGATAAGGGTTTTCGATCATCAGTACCGGGTCGTCAGGCTCGTCAAAGACACGCCGTTGCCGGGCTGCAACGGAGCCCGGATCGGGTCGGACGGCGCACTGTACGTGGTGCACTCGGGCGCAGGCACGGTCACCCGCATCGATCTCAAAACGATGAAGGCAAAGACCTTCGTCCCCGCGTACGAGGGGGTGTTTATCCCCGATGACGTCACTGCGGACAAACGGGGGAACCTGTTCGTCACCGGGACGACTCCGCTCGTGGGCGAGGTCTATCGCATTGACAAGAAAGGTGTAAAATCCGTGATCGCGAGCGGGTTTATTGCTCCCAACGGCATTCAGTACAACCCCCGCACCGGCAGGCTCTTCATGTCAGAATGCTTTCAGGCGAACCGCGTGTTCGAGCTCGACCCCGAGGGGGTGAGGGAGCCGAGGCTCATACTTCAGGAAAATCAGATCGCCGTTCCCGAGGGGTTCGATTTCGACCCCGGCACCAACGACCTGATCATTCCCGACATGGCTACCGGTAAGATTTTGAGGGTGCATCCCGACACCGGCGAGATCGCGACGATCGCCGAAAAGTTCATCACCCCGATCGCCCTCAAGGTGGGGCCCGACCGCATGGCCTACGTGCCGGAGCTTGCCACCGGGGCCGTATACCGCATCAGCCTCGACGGCAAAAAAAGGGAAAAGATCGCCCAGCTTACGCCCGGCCTTGACAATCTGGCGATCACCAGGGACGGCCGCCTGTTTGTGACCAGCTACTGGGACTCGACCGTGTACCAGGTGGAAACCAACGGCAGCGGCAAATTCAAGACGCTGTTTCCGACGGGTGCGAACACCATCTCGGGGATACTCGTCAAGAACGGTGCGCTCCTTGTCAGCGACGCCATCATGGTGCGCAGGGTCGAAAGGGGAAAATATGTAAAGACCAAATTGAACGCATGGGCGCGGAGCCACATGCCCCTGCCGATCGGTTTGGCCGACGGGCCGGGCGGACAGATTTTCTGGCCCGACTCGATAAACAACGCCGTCGCGATCGGGAATCCGGTCAGCGGCGAGTTCAAGGCGATCGCGGGAGGGCTCAACCGTCCCATGTCGGTCCTTATGAGCAGGAGCGGCGCCGATCTATATGCGGCCGAATACGCCGCCGGGCAGATCACCGCGATCAGCCTCAAGGACGGATCCAAGAAGGTGCTTGGCGAAGGGCTCGAGGGCCCGCTGGCCATGGCTCTCCTCGGAAATACGATGTATGTGGCCGAGGCCAAGGCCTCACGGATCAGCAGAATCGACTGCGCGACCGGGAAGAAAGAGGTATTTCTCTGGGGGGTCGCGGCCAAGCCGGTGGCGGTTGCGAATGACGGTTCGGGAAACCTCCTCATCCTCGATGGAGCGACCAAAAGACTGCTGCGGGTGCGGATTCGTGATCTGAAGGTGTCCGTGGTTGCAAAAGGCCTTCCGGTGGGAATCACCCTGATAGGAAATTATCCCCCTGTGGAATGGCCTTACCCCATGTTTGTGGACAAGGACGGCAGCATTTACCTTTCGACCGTTGGTCGGGGCGTCGTCATGCTTCAAAAAGGGGAAAAGTACCACAGGGCCCGGAAAAGGAAATGACTTCAGGAGGCTTTGAGGATAAATAAAATGATCGGTACAAATTGGATCATAATATAGAGGCTTGATTAATTTTAATTTTTGTAAAGAACTCCGCACAATCTGCGGAGTTCTTTATTTATTTGACTTTTTGAAGAATTGACATAATTTGTACCCATGCGGCGCAAAACCTCAGTGTTCAACCAGAAAGACATATCCATCGTGTTATCCGGAGAGGCGGGCCAGGGGATACAGACCGTGGAGAGCCTGCTTCTTCGGCTGTTTAAGCTCTCCGGGCTCCATGTTTTTTCCTACAGCGAGTTCATGTCGCGCATCAGGGGCGGAAACAATTCGACCGAGATCAGGGTCTCGTCGGACCGGGTCGGCTCCTTCTGCGGCCGGATCGATCTGTTCGTCCCCCTGCACGAGGGAGCGATGGAGCGGCACCTCGACAGGATTACCCATGACACGGTGATCATGGGGGACCCTGCGTGCATACACGACCGGTTCCGCGACGGGGAATATACGCTCGTGGAATTTCCCCTGCATGAAACAGCCAAACTCGTGGGCGGCCCCATATTCGCCAATATAATCATCGCCGGAATATTCGCGGCCGCCTTCGGCATGGACATCTCGTTCATGAGGAAGCAGATCGAACGATTCTTCGCAAAGTCAACGGACGACATGCGGTCGAAAAACATCGCAGCCGCAGACAAGGGCTTCTCAATCGGCAGGGAGCTGTTTTCGGCGCGCGGGATCGAATTCAAGCTGGCATCCACCGAACAGGTCAAGGGCGAGATGCTTTTAAACGGCGCGGAGGCGATCGGCCTGGGGGGGCTTGCGGGAGGGTGCAATTTCATCTCGTCGTATCCGATGTCGCCCTCGACCGAGGTGCTGGTGTTTTTCGCGCAGGTTTCGGAGCAGTTCGACGTCATCGTGGAGCAGGCGGAGGACGAGATCTGCGCGATCAACATGGCACTCGGGTCGTGGTACGCGGGAGGGCGGGCCATGGTGACCACATCGGGGGGAGGGTTCGCGCTCATGGTGGAGGCCCTGAGCCTGGCGGGGGCCCACGAATCTCCGGTCGTGATCCATCTCGCCCAGCGCCCGGGCCCGGCGACCGGCCTGCCGACGAGGACCGAGCAGGGGGACCTCATGTTCGCGCTGTTCGCGGGGCACGGGGAGTTTCCGCGCGTGATATTTGCGCCCGGGAGCTTTGAGGAGGGCTTCCGCCTGGCGCAGCGCGCCTTCTACGTCGCGGACAGATACCAGGTCCCGGTGATCCTGCTCACCGACCAGTATTTCATAAACTCAAATTACAACCTCCCGGGCATCGAGATCGAGCGCGGCATGGAGCGCAACCACATCGTAAAAACCGACGCGGACTATTTGCGGTACCGGCTGACGGACTCGGGCATCACCCCCCGCGGCATACCCGGCTACGGCCGGGGCATCGTGTGCGCACTGAGCGACGAGCACACCGAAGGCGGGTTCATAACCGAGGATTTCGGCGTCAGGACGAGCATGGTGGACAAGCGCTGGGCGAAGATGCGCTCAATGCAAGGCGACATCCTCCCCCCCGTTCTGCACGGACCGAAAAAATACCGTCACCTTCTCATCAGCTGGGGATCCACCCTGAACGTGGTACGGGAGGCGCTTGCGGAATGCGGGCGGGACGACACCTCGTTTCTCCATTTCACACAGATATATCCTCTCCATCCGGATGCGGCCGACATCATCGGCAGGGCCGGGAACAGGGTGCTGATCGAAAACAACGCCACCGCACAGCTGGGCGCGGTCCTGAAGCTCTACGCGGGAGTCCGGGTCGAGTCAAAGGTATTGAAGTACAACGGCATGCCGTTCATGCTGGAAGAAATAATCGACGTCATCAAAAAATTGCCGTGAGGGCTTCGTATGAGTTCGCAATTCGATTTTGAGAATCCGGTCGACGTGGCGTGGTGCCCGGGGTGCGGGAATTTCAGCATAAGGGAAGCGATCAAAAAGGCCTTTGACGAGCTCGGACTCGACAGGGAGAAGCTGGTGATGGTGTCCGGCATAGGGCAGGCGGCCAAGGGTCCCCATTACATCAACGTCAGCTTTTTCGACGGGCTGCACGGCAGGTCTATTCCCGCTGCCACCGCGATAAAGGCGTCCAATCCGGAATTGACCGTGATCGCGGAGAGCGGGGACGGGTGCTCATACGGCGAGGGCGGAAACCATTTCCTGAACGCCATACGGCGCAACACGGACATCACCAACATCGTCCATAACAACATGGTCTACGGCCTCACCAAGGGACAGGCCTCGCCGACCAGCCGCCGTGGCTTCAAGACCCCGGTGCAGGTGGCGGGGGTCTATCTAGAGCCGTTCAACCCGGTGGCGGTGGCGGTCGCGCTCAACGCCTCGTTTGTCGCGCGTGCGTTTTCAGGCGACGTGGAAGAAACGAAGGAGATAATAAAAAAGGCCATAACACACAAGGGCTATGCCCTGGTGGACGTGTTCCAACCGTGCGTGTCCTTTAATAAAATAAACACGTATAAGTGGTACAAGGACCAGACGTATTACCTCGACGATGCGTACGATCCCCGCGACCGGATCGGGGCGTTCGGGAAGGCGGTCGAGGACGACAAATTTCCTCTCGGCGTCATATACCTCAACAACGACAATCCCACCTTTGAGGAAAACCTTGCGGTGTACAAGCGGAACAGGGAGCCCCTGTTCAGGCGCACCGTTGATTTCGACAAGCTGGAGCGGTTCATCCGGGACAAAAGGGCGTAGGCTCAGTCTTTTATCTTGGCGATGACCTTGGCGAGCTCCATCTTGAAGTCGAAGTCGCCGAGCCTTCCTATCATGATCCTCTGACCCTGGGGAGACCCGGCGCCGTGCATGGATTCGGTGCGGTATCCGACCGCGCCGGAGCCGAGCGTGAGGTGCTCGATGAGCCGCAGCACCCTCAGGCGCGCCTCGGTCTTCACCGAGGGAATCCCTTTCAAGTATTTCTCGACGTAGTGGCCCACGTTCGGGCTGCGGAAGTCCTTCTCCGAAGGCGCGGTGACGACCAGGCCGCCGGCGATGTCCTCGGCGATCCGCGCGATCTCGTAGGGGAAGCGGGTCACGTTCTGCTTGCACACGTTCGAGATGAGGAGGTCGATCAGGTACGCCCCCGATTTCGTCGGGACACCCTCTGAGGAGCAGGCTACGGCGCAGGCGTACATCGTCTCGTTCAGGTGCGTCATCTCGATCAGCTTGTCCCTGACATGCGAGGACTTGTCCACGCCGATATATTTCGCGGCAAGGGCCGCGGCGCCGATGAGCACGTCGCCCACGCCCGCCTTGCACGCGTAACTCGGCCGGTGGTGCCCGGCGAAGCGCTCCACGAGCATGCCCACGAAATCCGTCTCACCGTTCATGAATATGCGCTCGTTCGGGACGAAGACGTTGTCGAACACGACGAGAGACTCCTGGCCCCCGAACATGCTGTTGCCCACGTCAATCTCGGAGCCCTCGAGCTTGCGCGTGTCGCATGACTGCCTCCCGTAGATGATCACGATCCCGGGCGTGTCCGTAGGTACGGCAAAGCTCAGGGCGTAGTCCCTGTCCTTCTCCGTCATGGAGATGGTGGGCATCACGATGACCTCATGCGAATTGACGAAGCCGGTCTGGTGCGCCTTCGCGCCGCGGACCACGATCCCGTCCGCGCGCCTCTCGACCACGTGCATGTACAGGTCGGGGTCCGCCTGCTCGTGCGGCCTGCGGCTCCGGTCGCCCTTCGGATCGGTCATGGCGCCGTCGCTCACCAGGTCGTTTTCCTGCACGTAGATGAGGAACTTCTTCAGGCGCTCATGATATTCGGTCCCGTACTTCTCGTCGATTTCATACGTGGTCATGTAAAGAGCGTTCAGCGCGTCCATGCCGACGCACCGCTGATAGCAGCATGCCGTCTTCTGTCCGATGACCCTCTGCCTGCGCACCTTCTGGAGCAGGTCCTCCCTGCTTTGAAAGATGTGGGTGAAGCGGCTTATTCGTTTCCCGGTCAAATGGGAGATCGCGGTCATCAGGTCCAGATATTCGGGCTGCCGGGCGAGCTCGTAGGTCATGGCCACCGCGTTCATCGACGGAAAGATGATCGGATGGTCAACGGGCGACTCGACCCTCTCGCCGAACATCCAGAGGTTCAGCTTTAATTTCCTCAGGCTTTCGATATATTCTTCTCTCGTTTTCAAAGGCATTGGCATGCACCTCCGTTATTGGTATTGCGTTTCTTGGAAGGAGGGGTATATAAGCCGTCTCTCCCTTCGGTATTCCGGTATTTAATCGCACCCTGATGATGTGGATCTGCCTGCGGGCGCTCCAGGGTCCCTGCTGCTTGCATTATGCATGGCGTTTCGCCGTCAGTATGACTCCTTGTGCCCTGTTACGTGAAGCGGATCTCTCTGATACGGCTCCTATCCGTCTTGGATTATTTTCGATATGCTGCTCAAATGAGTATTTATAATATCTATCTTTTTTAATAAGACAGAGTTTCCTTTTACTAACGGATTCAACGATAGTTTACGATATGTCCTATCAAGTGAATCATATAGCAGATCATAAATCTCGTTCATGGTTTTAATTATTTTTTTTGCAAGATCCATGGAAATATAATATTTAAATTCACCCTTTAAAGATGATTCCTTTTTATTACTTTTACGCAAAGGAACAGTGACGGCAGTACAGTAAAATTTAATAAAGTCTTCAGAATAGGTGAGCTTGTTATTCAAATAATCAATAAGGTCATTGGGAAGATTATGATGGTATAGTTCCCTGAGCATCCATGAATACATGAAAACCAGGACATTGGTCATATGGTTGGATATGGTTTTCAAGGATAGGTTGAACGAGCCGGGTACATGAAATAAATATCGTTCGCCTTCTCTGCCTTCCTTAACTTGTATTGTTGGATCTTCGGCGGAAAAGGATAATTCTTCACACGTGTCCATCTTGTTTAATTCATTTAAGATCGCCTTTAATCGAGTTATTAATCTCAATCGTTCCGATACATGTGTCTTTTCGTTGTTAAGTTTCGGGCTCTTTGACTGATCAGTCCTTTCTTCGGCGCATCGAATTTCTTCCATTTGTTGCAGCTGGTCCCCTATTTCTAGAAAAATCTTATTGATAATCCTGTCTAATGGTTGTTTATCTTTTTTTACATTCGGCATTTGGGTCGATTCATACTCGCTATTATAGATAGTATCGCGAATAAATTCTTTAAGACTAATATCGGAGCAATCACGGGCATTAATTTTATGATTAAACCAGATAAAACCGGTAATGCAATTTTTTAAGTACTCGATGTTGAACTCGTTCCTCAAAAAATGCCTGCCTAACCTGAGATTATTCACACATGTTAATACTTTTTCGAAAAACAGGATATGATTAACATCATTAAGGAATTTCCGGAGGGAGGGAATGAAATTATTGTAAAATTGTGTTTGAAAATACCTCAGCTTTTCGTGAAGATCAACAATATAAATGTTCCTTCTTACGATGATATCCCTGCCGGAAAATCTAAGAACGTTCACTTCTTTTTTTGCTTCAATGTTTGCAATAATATCATTCAATGTATTCAATTTATCGGAGATGTCGAATTTATCTATTAAATTCTTAACGAAAAAGATCAATAATTCTTCATAGGCTTTTAAATCGCCTAACTTCCCATAATCAAAAAACCCTATCGTTCCCTTATATCGGGACAAATCATCTTGAATGCTTTTTATATGCTCGCGAATCAAATAGTCATTTTCCTGAGAACCGTAGTCGTATGCGAGATTGTTGAATGTATGAAATTTTTGCGTGAGGATATGTTTTTGATTATTGACATCTTCAATTATTAATGAAAGAGATTTGATATCATAATGATGTTTATATGTATATTCCATGATTCCATCAACGCTCTTATATTATTATAAAAAAAAACAATTAATCATTGCGTAAATATAATTACTATGACCTTTCCAGTCAAAAATTTAGGAAAGTATACAGAAATTTTTTTCATACGTGCCTCCTACGCCTATCCCTAGTAGGACGGAGATTTCGGCGTTCTCGTGGGCCACCTTCAAAAATGAAGCATATTGGTGAAGACCGGGGACAGTGTCAGGCGGGGACAGCCCAATGCAAAAACGGGCAATTCGGGATGGACGAGCCAACCCCACCTTCACATCCAAGCGATGAAAAAAGCGTCGGGATCATTTTGGGGCTGGGAGGGGATGCCCGTTTATTTCGATGGTAAAAACCCTGTCAAGAACAGCCTCTTTGTTGAGCCTTGACCATCGGACGACCCGAATGGATTCCAGGCAATATCTGATAATCCGTCTCTATAAAGTAATTGATCTCAGATCGTGAAATGACGTATCATTGGTTTCAATAACGAGAGGATCACAAAAAAATATAGCCTGATCAGGCGTGGTCTTCGTTCAAGGGTAACAGGAGGATTTGCCGATGGATGTCGTGTTCAGCGACCGGCCTTCGCTGCCGCTGTTGGTGCGGATGATGAACGGCATGGAGCGCACGGGAAGGGCACTGGTACGCCTCGATGTCGATAATCTGCTCGGCGCTGCTCAAAAGCGGACCGGCCTGTCCGATTTCGGGAACGGCGCATTCAGACAGGGACTGGAGCGGTACACCGAATCCCTCGAGCGCGACGCCCGCCTCACCACTCTGGGCCGCTTAACCGCGAGGGCGGGCATACTTCAGTTTCTTGAAAACAGGCTCGCCGTGATTGACTACCTCAAACATGCAGTCGTTCGATTATCGCTATCATCGCGTTTCAATAAACTCCAGCCAGGTCAGGCTCAACCGTGACGGGTCCTTCACCGTAGTGGTGTCGGCCGATGACCCGGGTGTGCCAAAATAGATAAAATATTAGTTTTGTATAATTTTATCGTTTACACTAGGGGAAAGACTTATACTCAAATCAGAAAAACCAACTAGTCGGTTTTTTTCTTTATTAGTAGTTGCTGCTGTAAAAACCGACTAGTTGGTTTTTTTTATTGATTTATGAATTATAATAATTTCTGATGATATCAGAATATTCAATGAAACACTACACTAGATTCGTATTCATCATTTTACTCCGTTAGTAAATATGAGAAAAATAGAAGTGAAAACAGTACCTAAAAACAGAGCCGAATATTCTGCGTTTCCTTGATTGATTATTAAATCCCACAATAGGGGATAGCTATATGTCAGCAAAAAGGATATGGACTGCTTTAATCATGCTCGCTGCAACCTTCCTGCTCTATGATTGCAACAGCAAGGTCTTCAAGGATTATCTGAAAAATTCCGAGGGGAAGGGAATCTATATCCCGAGCGGGGTGCTGATGCCCGATATCATTGCACCCGATATCAGCATGGTGACGGCGACATCGCACACCAACGTCCGTATTGTATTTTACGACCAATCGGGCGGCCTTGACGCACTATCAGCCGCCAATCCAGGCAATTATCGCGTGCAGGGCCAAAATTCGAACTCGGATGTACCGGTTCTCTCCGCCGCCATGGGCGACGACAACCTCACGGTAGACCTTACTCTGGCTCCGGCGCCGGGCATGATTCATGGAATGTATACCCTGGTGGTCAGCAATGTGGCCGATGTTCACAATAATCCGATCGCCACGAAAACCGCCGGCTTTCTCGGCCGTGGAGCGGTGACCGCGATGCTTGCCGGGGCTCCCCCGAGCCAGACAAAAGACACCTCTATCGACATAACCGTGGGCGGCGATGATATCGTTGCATACAAATATCAAGTTGATACGGGCGCCTGGAGCGGAGAGATCAATGTATCTGATCATATACGTCTCGACGGCCTTGCGGATGCGACATATGCCCTCTCCGTTATAGGAAAAGATTCATTGAACAACTGGCAGCCTCTATCCGAATCCACGTTATGTTCATGGACCGTTGACACGGTCGCTCCATGCGCGAGTCTTTCGAACAAGCCATTGAATTGTTCGAACAATCAGAACACGGACATAATGGTCGGCGGGGCGGATGTGGTTGCGTACAAATACAGACTCGACGGCGGTTCATGGAGCGGGGAGATCAATGCGGGGATTTGTATAGCTGAAACCGGGCTTGCCGATGGATGCCATACCATCGAGGTTATCGGCCGCGACCAGGCAGGCAACTGGCAATCTGATCCGGATCCCTTCAGCGGCACGTGCTCGTGGACGATTGATACGACCGCTCCCGTCGCCGGCCTGTCAAACCTGCCGGCAAATCCCACCAATATTCAGGATGCTTCGATACAGGTCGGTGGGGCTGATATGATCGAATACGCCTACCGGATCGACGGGGGGGCATGGATCGGGGGAGGGGAATATCCTCTGACGGGAATAGATATATCTCAGGCAATCGATCTCATCGGCCTTTCTGAGGGATCCCATACGATCGACGTTATCGGACGAGACGACGCGGGCAACTGGCAAAAAGAATTCGCTCCCACAACATTTACATGGACGATCGACACCACCGCTCCGACAGGAGTAATCCTGAGCAACGCCCCGCAGAATCCCACGAAGGATACGGGCATCAATATCACCGTGGGAGGCTCCGATGTGGCATACTATCGGTACAAGCTGGACAACGGCAAATGGTGGCCGTCGGAAACTGAGTTTGCAAGTGCAGCGACCCATATTACTGCCCAGAGTAAACTATCCGATGGGAAACATACCCTGTATGTTATCGGTTGCGATCTGGCGGGGAATGTACAAGCAACTCCAACGAGCTATACGTGGAGTGTTGACACCACTCCCCCGGCAGCGGCGCTTTCAGGCACTCCCGCCAACGCCTCCAACAACCGGACGATTACTGTGACCGTGGGCGGCACGGACGTGCAAGCCTATATGTATAAAATCGATTCAGAGGATTGGAGCGCCGAGATTCCGATTTCAACGGCGATCACCCGTTCGGGCCTGGGAGAGGGAACGCACACGCTCTGCGTGGTCGGCCGGGACACGGCGGGCAACTGGCAGGAATTCGGGGACTCAACCAACTATGCCTGGACCATCGATACGACCCCGCCGGTCGCCGCTCTCTCCAATACGCCGCCGAATCCGACAAACCAGCCCGACATAGACATTACTGTTGCCGGAGCGGGAGTGACCGGGTACCGCTATCAGATCGACGGCGCAGGGTGGAACGGGGACCCGGTCGGAGGGATCGACACCTTAATTCATATCAAGCTCTCGGGCCTTTCTGCGGCGACCCACATACTGGACGTTGTCGGCCGCGACGCGGCAGGCAACTGGCAGAAATTCGACAGCGCGTCATCGTGTACCTGGCTGATCGATCTTTCCGTACCTACCGTGGTGCTTTCCAATGAGCCTTCCGACCCGACAAACCAGACTTCGGCCGTCATCCACGTGGGCGGGACTAACGTCGTTTCGTATGAATACAGTCTCGACGGCGGTCCATGGAGCGGGGAAATCGACGCAGTTACCGATATTATCCTTGCAGGTTTATCGGAGGCCACGCATACGCTGTATGTAGTCGCGAAGAACGCAGCGGGCACATGGCAGGACGTCGGCAGCGCCACCGCCTATACCTGGAGTGTAGACCTGACTCCCCCGGGCGCGACACTTTCCGGAACGCCGGCCAACCCGACCAACGACAACTCGGCCGACATCACCGTGGGCGGCGACGGCGTTGTTTATTACCGGTATAATCTTAACGGCGGCGGATGGAGCGCCGATATCCCTGTGGCGACCCACATCGCCCTGAGCGGCCTTTCGGAGAAAAGCCACACGATTAGTGTGGTCGGCCGGGACGCCGCAGGCAACTACCAGGCGATTCAGACGAGTTACACGTGGACGGTGGACATGACGCCGCCGTACGCCCCGACGGTGAGCGACACCGGCACGTATGATCCGGACGGGAACCTCGATTTTACCTGGATCAACAGTGACGATGTCGTTGAAGCGAAGATTCAGATCGCAACCGACGTCGGGTTTGCATCGGTGGTGTACGGGGGCGCCGGCGGCGCTTCGGTGGGAGCGGCGAGTTCCTATATCTACACCATCTCGCAGTCCGGTGGACCTCGGTATTATGCGCGCGTCATGGTGCGCGACGCCGCGAACAACTGGAGCGGCTGGGGCACGGCTTCTAACGGCATCGACGTGATAGGGAGCATTGCCGGCAAGGTGAAGGATACGGAGAACCATGAGATGAGCGGCGCGACCGTGGCCCTGTTGAGGGTGTCGGACGGAAGCACCGTGGCGTCCGCTTCCACCAACGGCACCGGCGACTTCACGTTCACCAACGTGCCGATCGGCACCCTTTACTATGAGGTCGACGCGTCCTGTGCGGGCTATTACAACTCGACGAAGACCAATATCACGGTGAGCACCGGGGCGGCGACCGACATCGGCGTCATCTATATAGTATCCACAACGGCTCAGCCGGGAACGATCTCCGGAAGAACGGTTAATGCCAACAATGGAACGGATTTGGGAAATACCACGGTGAATATCTATGATTGGTCCGGTGCGCTGGTCGAAACCCTGTCTACGAACTCTTCGGACGGCACGTTCACCTCCGGGACGCGGCAGCCTGGAGCGTACACCATCGTGTTCAGAAGAACCGGATATTTCGACCTCACCGTGGACAATATCATCGTCAACAATAGCGTCGGCAATTCGAACACCAGATATGCGCTGTGCGAGATCCTGGCGGAGCCTCATCTCAGGGTCGTGGTGCAGTGGGGGAGTTCTCCACGAGATCTTGACCTCCATGTTGTTGGGCCGACAAATAAATCGGTTAATCCGGCTCCGACAAACCGATTCCATGTGTACTGGAATAACTTTAGATCTTTTGATGAGAATACAGGAACGTACTCATCATCGGGAGATCCTGACGGGACATCCTCGACAACAAGCCTCGTACAGGATAGCAGACAGGGTTACGGGCCTGAAGCGATAAACCTGTTCGGCCATCAATCAGGATATGCAAACGGCATATACACCTACACCGTCCATAATTTCAGCCAGTCAGATTGGTATACCGCTCCAATAACTATGCGCGTGTTCGACTCGCAGGGCCTCGTCATGCAGCTTTCTGTGCCTAATGGCGCAGGACAGAATTTGTGGTTTTGGGAAGCTATAAAGATAACGATCACGGGAGAGTCCCGATCACAGCGGACGATCCAGGTCCAAAATACTTTTAATAACCTGACCCTAGGCAGCAAAAGCTCTATGGACTGGTAAGAGGATGCATGTTCGCGAAAATTATAAAGTTAAAAGCATCGGATCATATCATCACATTTTTTTTGACCGCGGCGGTCATTCTCTTAATGACCGCCTCTTCCTCCGCGGCCACGCTGGTACTGAAAAGTGGCGCGGTTGTCAAGGGTAAACTCGTAAACACCACTGATGCGGCAATCACGATACAGGATCCGAGTACACGTCAAATACGCTCCATCAAGAAGGTTTTCATACGCGAAATCGTTCTAGATCCTGATGAAAAAGAAATGGCAGCCAAAGCCGGGGGAACTGGACTTAAGGGTGTGTCCCGGTCTTCGGCGGAAACGATCCGACATTACACGTTCGCTCTGGGAGCCGGGGGATGCAAAATAATCGACGGCCCGGGTCCGGGCCTTAACGTCGGCTTCGGCGGGGGCTTCATTTTCCAGTACAATTATCTCATCAGCGGATTGGGACTGGATCTTCATGCGTCATACTTTTATAATCCGGACAAAGAGTATGCCGCAAGCAACGTCACCATTCTTCCGGTTGTCATATCGCCGCAGTTTCGTTTCCATACACGATTTATCGACATAGATCTGCGCGCCGGCGCGGGTATTTCAAGCACCATGTCCAAGAGCGGCTCAAGGCTGAAGCTGATTCCATCCGGAGATCCCGGCCAGCCTGTATCGGCCATTCTCGTCAAAGGCTCGAAGGGCCGTTCTATCGACCTGGTCGCGGGCGCGGGTGCGGCCATATCCCATACCTTTGACATGGGACTGGTCCTCGGATTCGAAGTGAATTATTATTATATCTTTCAGACTCTTAGCGCCAACTCGGTTTCCGCATCGATCTACTGCGGGTATGCTTTCTGAAATAGAGATATTTTATTGAGAGTGCGTCACAAAACCGGATCAGGTTGATGCCCTGCCACAGGGTGTAAAACAGGGGGTGCTTTTCCCCGCCGGATAAATTATTTCTTGACGCAGAATCATATATATTACAATTAAGGTTGTTTTTGGCCCGGCCTCAATTGACCGGATTGACAAATGGTGATGGAGTTCACCGAAACCGCCTGCAAGGCTGATAACTCCTGCCAGAGGAGGTTTAAGCTGAGGAGGCGATTTTTGTTTTAAACCCGCCTACTGACAAGCGTTCAGTACAACCATTCAATGAATTCCGGCAATATTACAGCATTTGTTTTTATCTGCGCGCTTTTCGGCATAATGGGATGCGCCGCTGTCTTTCTCAACGCGTATGAAGGCTACAGCCGGCTCACGGCCTTATCGAAAAGGAAAAAATTCATCATGTCCGCGGAATATGCAGCTCTTGCGTTTGTCATTCTTATGCTCGCAGCCGCAGTGATTCTGTTCCTCTGTTACAAAGGCGTTATGTTAGTATAGATTCTGGAAAGTCGCCGAAGGCATCGATAGTCGATATTATGAATAAATTATTTCAGCTAGTAAAAGAAGCGTGCATCAACAACCGCATCACCTCACTTGACCGCAATATAGAAATCGTCGAAAATCTGCTCTCGCGAAAAAGGGTGATCGATGTGGCCGTCCTCGGCCAGTTCAAGGCGGGGAAGAGCTCGTTTTTGAATAGCTTCCTCGGAAAACAGATTTTGCCCGTAGGCGTGGTTCCCGTGACCTCGGTTATAACGAGAATCGGGTACGGCGAATACGAATGCGCGCAGGCCACCTTTATCGACGGCCGCGTCGATGAGATTCCCGTCGATGAAATAGACGAGTACGTGTCTGAAGTGAAAAATCCTGAAAATATAAAAAAGGTCCTCTGGGTCGATGTATATCTGCCGACTTTAAAGCAGTTCGAGGGACTGCGCTTCGTGGATACTCCCGGCCTGGGCAGCATATTCAGGCACAACAGCGAAGCCACGGAGAAATGGGCTCCTGAGATAGGCGTCGCCATCGTGGCCATCGGAGCCGAGCGTCCGCTGTCGGAGGATGAGATACATTTGATCAGGGAGATAGGGAAGTACAGTCCGGATATCGTGATTTTGCTGACCAAGGTCGACTTGTTCGATGAAGGGCAGATTGATGAGGTTATGAGCTTTGTCGAATCGTCTTTGCGAAGGTCATTCAACCGGGATATGCCCCTGTACCGTTATTCGACAAAAAGAGACAGCCGGAAATACGGGGACGAGATGAAGGACGGCGTTTTCATTCCATTGATGAGGAATTTTGGGGTTGAATTCGATAAAATCGTTAGGTATAAAAGCGAGTCGCTCGCCCGCGCATGCCTCGGTTACCTTGAATTGGGCCTGAGCGTTTCGAGGAAAACGGACGTGGAGCAAAGCGGCTTAATGTCCCGGATATTGAGCGAGCGGTTGAACATCGACTATATAAGAAAAGAGCTGCTGCTTCTGATGACCAGCTTCATAAGCCGTACAAGGGAAAACATCTTTCAACTGGTGGGGCCTTATCGTCGGATACTCAATGAAGCCATCGCCGTAAAATTTATTGAAGACCACAAGAGATGGCACGGCAATCTGTTCGCCCTGTCGCGTACATATGAAAAATGGCTGCACGATCTATTGACGAGTGAAATAGGGAACATAGTGGAAAGCGAGCGTCCGAATCTGGCAGGATTGCTTGAAGAGGCGAAGCGCCACTTTTCTTTTTTCCTTACATCGTTCAGGGAGCGTTTGAATCACCGCATACAGACCGTTCTGGGAATCTCCATGCAATCGGAGGAATGGGTGGTCGAGATAAGGGAAATAAGAAAACCGGACATCAGGATAAGCCGCGCGAGCGAGTTTCATCTGGATTTGCTGTGGTTCCTGTTTCCGATGTTTTTGTTTAAAAGGATATTTATGCGGCATTTTGCAAACCAGGTCCCGCATGAGATCGAGAAAAATCTTCACCGCGTCACATCGGATTTAACAGGCATGGTCAACAAGGGAATCGAGGAATTGAAGGATCAGACGTATCGGTATATAGTCAATGAGCTTTCAACCATTGAGATGGTTCTGTCAAATCGGGAAAGCCGGACTGACGAGATTCTTCGTTATATTGAATTGATCGGCCGATGTCTGAAAGATGGTTGAATTTTCGTCACGCCGTCACCGGCTTCCCTGACCGGCGACGCCCTTCGCGAGATTGTGGGCTCGTCTGATCAGCGTGGGAATACGGCTTGCCCCGTGCATGTTTTGTACGAGACGCGCGGCCTCGGCCGCAGGCATACCGGCCGCGGTCACAAACAAGGGTTTCGCGCTCGATCCGCGAAGGACCCTGTCCGCAAAGGAGCCGCCCCGATATGCGGTCTTTGCCACTCCCACGACCCTAATTCTGCCGCCGTAATGCTCATAAAGTCGGCCACCGAGGCCGGGGCTTCCCTGTTCGTCCAGATACACGTATCCGTCGACCGCAACCGCGCGGAATTCGTTGCGTACGAGGGACAATACCGTGATGACGCAGGGGAGCTCGCGCTCGTAAAAAGCGCCGGGCCTGTACGGCATGACCGAGGGCACGTCGGCCGTCCGCTCCTCGATCGAGTCCTCGTCGCTCCAGCACAGTGCCACGATGCAGGCGGCCCTGGCTCCGCAATCCCCGTATCGGACATCTACGATTGCCACGGGACTCGGTTCTGTTTCATGTGCGTACGCAGGCGCCATGTTTTATAAACCCTCGATTTATTAAGCTATAAGGAAAATACCGACAAATTTCAACTCATAAAAATATTTCGCATTATTTCAGACGATGAAGATATCGGCCCTGGCGGAATCGCTGAAGCAGAAGACCGATTTTTTCAAGGTGTGATCTCCCCCGGCACGAATGCCCCCGGACTTTTTCTGAATTTAAATGACACACAAGGCGGAAAGGCGCCGAAAAAATTAGCTTTGACATTTTCAGACCGCCGCGATCTTATCCTCTCAGAATATTTAACGGACATCTTCACGTTTTTTCAGGGCATATGCCGAATGTGCGGGAATACGGCCCCGGAATACTTGTCTTACAAGGAGCTTCCATGTTGATTCAAATTCTTGACATTGTAAGAATTTCAGGAGTGTGCGCGGCGTTTTTTTTCGGTTACCTTATCGGCTTTAAAAACGGGTATAATCCGGAGGCGCAGCTTCACATCATGGTCCCGATCATCATTGTAACCATTGCAGGAATTTCCGGGTTTGAGGGCATTTTTTTTGGCGATTCGGCCGCACAAGCAAAGGGATTTGAAGGCGACAGAAATTATCAGAGGCAATCATCATTTGCAATGTTATCGTATGCGGCAACTGCACTGATCGTTTTATTGTGCGATTGGGGGATACTCGCCGAGCTTACGATATTTTTTTCTTTTATCATCTTTTTATTCCTCTCGGGAATCAATCACGCGGCGGACGCAGTCAGAAATAAAAATTACCGATGGCAGAACATTAACCGTCCCTTCATCACGTTGTTGTTAATCGCGGGCATGGCTTATCCGGTGATCGAAGCCCTGAAAAGAATCAAATAAGCGGTTACAAAGCAGGCCAATGATCGTTAGACGCAACTGTATTAACAATGCGGCGGGGATCCTTGCATGCTGCGGCTTTTATCTTATCACGGTAGCGGCCGCGGTCGCGTGCGGCGGTAAGGCGTTTGTATTAAAGCCGGGATTAAGCGACAGCGAATCACAAAGGCTTGAAGACATGTCGGCCTTTAACCGGTCGGTTCTGAAAGACGGCTGGAATCTCGATCGAAGGACACTCGATCGTAAAAAGCTGGACCGGATTGAGTTGCGCGGTTCCCGCTGGCGGGACGTGGATGTCGTTTCCTCGACGTTGATCGGGGCCTCTTTCAAAAGCTGCATCTTTGAATCAGTTGAACTCAGAAAAACCGACCTGGAAAAGGCAAAATTCGAATCGTGTATCTTCAAAGGATGTGTTTTCAACGATGTGTCAGCCGCGCACGCTGAGTTTATTTCGTGTGAATTCGAACGGTGCACAGTGGAGTCGAGCGACTTCGACTCCTCCCGATTCTCCGGCACGGTGTTCCGGTCAATGAAGGCTCGTCAGGTCGAATGGCGGTACGCGCATCTTCGTGGGATCGTCTTCCACCAGAGCGAGTTCAGGGAGGTGGCGTTCTCCGACGGCGAGATTCGCGGAGCCCGGTTCGACGATTGCCTCATGTGGCGGACCGGCTTCAGCAGCGGCAGTCTGGAAGAATGCGTGTTCGATATCAGGGGCGACTTCGTGAATTTTGTTGAATCCAGGTGCTCGGACATCACCATCACAAGCCGTGCCTCCATCAACGATCTTAATCTTACATACATAAAGGGAAGCCGTATCGTAGTGCAAAACCTGGGCTGGTCTGAGATGTTTTCCATGAGCTTCGCCATGGTGGACCGTTTTCAATTGAAGAACTCCAGGCTGCGCTACGCCAGCTTTCTGGCCGCGACATACGATAACTCCCTTTTTGAGGATGTCAGGTTCGAATTCGCCCAGTTCGACAAGTGCAGGTTCCAACGCACCCGCTTTAAAAACATCACCTTAAACGGCGAGATCCTTTTTGACGGCGCCCGCTTTGAAGATACCGATTTTATAAATATCCATAAAGGCGACAACGTGACGATTTCATTCAAGAATACCGTGTATCGCAACAAGAGCCCGTTTTGATGCCGCTTTTTACCACAAAAAACCGATTCTTCCCGTAGTTGTGCTAGTCCTTCACTTTTGTTTTTTCAATGAGCTTAATGGAAGGCCGGATGACCCGTCCCGTGATTTTTCTGTAGCCGGCCTCCACCGCAAAGGAAACCACCAGCATTATCACCAGTATCCATATCTCTTTCGACGACGTCGTCAGCGCGTGCCATATCAATGCGCCGAATGCGCACAGGCTCGCGCATATGCCGGCCGACGCGATCCATGCCGAGCTTCCGGTCCTGCGTCGCAGGCGCAGGTTGGCGGCGTTTACCGCGGCGAAGATGATCAGGAAGCCGGCGCTTCCCATGATCGACAGGCTTGACAGATCGAACAGATTCGCGATCAGCAGCGTCAGTCCGGACGATATGAAGAGGCCCTCGACGGGGCGGTTCCAGATTTTCTCTTCGAGCTCTTTGGGCAGCTCGCCGTCTTTGGCGATGATGTAGCTCACGCGCGTCGTTCCGTAGAGGGTGGCGTTGATGGCCGAGCCCGTGGACAGGAGCGCCGCCACCGCGATCAGCGTAAAACCGGTCTGCCCGAGAAAAGGCCTGGCCGCAACTGCCAGGGCGTAATCCTTGGCCGCGACGATCCCGGCCACCGGCAGGTTGCCCACGGTCACGAGGGAAACCAGTACATAAAGGATGATGACGAATACGATGGTCGAGTAATAGGCGGCGGGCAGCGTTTTCCCCGCGTCTTTTACGTCCTTTGCGCTGTTGGCGATCAGCTCGAAGCCCTCATACGCGAGAAAGATGACCATCCCGCCGGCGACGATCTCCAGAAACGGAGACCAGGCCCCCGGTGCCAGCCGGTGCGCGTCCACGCTCCAAAATCCGATGCCGGCGAATCCTAAAAGGATCAGAATTTTAAACCCGACGATCCATTCCTCCGCCCTTCCGACCGCCTTGGACCCGACGACGTTCAGAACCGTGAAAAGCACCACCGCCCCGCTGATCAGCAAATGCTTCGCGAGGGGCTGGTATTCCCTTGGGAAAAAGCTGGAACCGTAGCTGCCGAAGGCGTAGGCGTAGAGGGAGAGCATCACGACGTAGCTTATGAGAAGAAGTATGTTCAGGGCCCCGGTGAAAATTCCCTCCCCGAACGCCTGGTTGATGAACTCCACGGTCCCGCCCTGGCTCGGGAAGGCGACGGATAATTTCGCGTAGGAATACCCCGTCAACAAGGCGACGAGCCCTGCAAAAAAGAAGGCAAGGGGGGTGCCGCCTGCGGCCAGCTGGACCGCCAGCCCGAGCACGGCGAAGATGCCGCCCCCGACCATACCGCCGACGCCGATGGCCGCCACGGCCCAGAATCCGATCTGTCCGTTTTTGTTTTTCAAACGTGCCGCTTCCTGACGGTAATTTTCAGCGCCCTTCACGAGCGGGCGGAAAGGATTTCGGCTTTTTTTATCTTAAAATCGATAATTGTCAACGAGAATACGGAAAGCCTCAAGCAGCGAAAAAGGGGCTTTTAAAAGTAAACATTATGCGATAAACTACCGCAGCTTGCTGTGGGGGTTTTTTATAATATCCATTTTTTCTTTATGTTGTACATGCTGAAGTAAAACAATGTGAAGCTGAAAGCAACGAGCAGGATTACGTCCAACGTAACCGGAAATGCGTTTGTACCGGATATCGAGTATCGAAGAAAATCCACCGCATAGGTAACGGGCAAAATATATGAAAGGGGCCGGATATAAACCGGAAGCCCGGAAATAGGAATGAACAGCCCGCAGAGGAATATCATCGGAAATCTGAAAAAATTTGAATATGTCTGTGCCTCAAACACCTCTTTTGCGGAAACCGATATGAACAGGCCCAGGAGCGCGGAAATAAGCGACAAGAGAAAAACGCCTCCGGCCAGCGAAAGCCAATCCGCCACATATGCCCTGAAATACAATACGGATATCAGCACCGGTATGACGCCGTTGAATATGCCGAAGAGTATCGCCCCGGTTATCTTGGCCAGTATCAACAGCTCGGTCCTTATCGGGGCCAGCAGCAATCGTTCAAACGACCGGGATCTCCGTTCGAAGGTGATGGTCACCGCAAGCATCGAGGTCGTGCCGAATAAGACCGATATGGCGACTATTCCGGGGAATACCTCGGAAATATCGAACCCGGCTCCGGATTTGATGAGCATCATCAGCATCCATGCGAGCGGGAAGATTATTCCCCAGCTTATGTTCGGCGGTTTTAAATAATAGTTTTTCATGTCCTTGGCAAGGATGCCGGAGAATGCGACCGGTGACGTCATTTTTTTTCTTTCTCCCTTTTCATTATATCGATTTCGATTCCCGTTATTTTGACGAATGCGTCTTCGAGTGAGGGCCTGATCAGTTTGGCCTCATAAATGAAGATATCCTCAGACGACAGGTAGCTTACGATCGGCGCGATGTCTATTTTTACCGGGCTGGTTATTTTAACCGTGCGCTCGTCTTTTAATACGCACTCCACATCGGGGAATTTTTCATTCAGCCTCTTTTGCAGAATATTTCGATCGAGGGGGATCGACTCGCACGCGACTTCGATGATGTCCGATTCTCTCGTCTCTCTGATCAGCCGCTCTACAGTATCAATTTGTACGATTTTCCCCCTGTCGATAAAGGCGACCCTGTCGCATAAACGCTCGGCCTCTTCAATATAATGGGTCGTCAGAAAGATCGTCGCGCCGTTTTTATTGAGGTTTTTGATCAGATTCCGTATCTGCCTGACGCTCGCGACGTCGATCCCCGTCGTCGGCTCGTCCATGAATAGAATTTCCGGATCATGCACAAGGGCGGCCGCAATGGTCAGTTTCCTCTTCATGCCTTTTGAGTAAGCCTTGAATTTCTTGTCCGCGGCATCCCGCAGCTGGAATAATTCCAGCAAGACGCGGGCTTTTTTTTCTCTCGAATGTTTAAGGAGGCCGTAAAGCGAACCGCAAAAGCAGAGATTCTCAAACCCGCTCATCTCATCATATAGATTGCTTTCATCGGCCACGACCCCGATCATCTCTTGCGCTTGTTTTATTTTATTCGTTAAATCGGCACCTTTATAAAATATCTTACCTTCCGATATTTTCGCCAGGCCGATGAGCATGTTGATCGTGGTGGTTTTGCCCGCCCCGTTCGGGCCCAGCAACCCGAATATTTCTCCTTCCATAATTTCAAAGTCAATACTGCTTACCGCGACGAAATCCCCGTAGTTTTTCTTCAGGTTTTTGACCTCAAGGATTTTATTCATGTAGATGCCTGCCGGATTATTCATTTAAAAAAAATATGAATTTGAACGGCTGGGAATTATCGCAGCGCGCCCGCACTTT
>CAZHAD010000022.1:0-5963 GCA_964529965.1 uncultured Leptospirales bacterium
TGTAGACAGTATCGGTGTCATGGGTCTTCCCCAGGTAAATGCCGTAATAGTGATTCGGATCGCTCTCAATATAAAATTCACCTCTCAGCCAGACATAGCTGAGTTTATTGGGTGACGAATAGGGAAGTTGAATATTTGATATATTCGCAATCGTTTTCCAATCATTGTCATGCAATACCGATCTCAGGGATTGGTTCTCTTTATACAGTATTTTAACATTTTTCATGCGTATTGAATCAGAATTGCTACAGGCGGCAAGCAGTGTAAAAAATGCAGGCAAAAACAAGCATCTTGTTTTATTTCTTATCCGCATTATATTTTTATTTGCATAAAGATAAAAAAACGAAAACAGCTTGAGCCTAAAGGACACTATAATTTGCGGATGGCAAGAAAAAACTGAAAAACATGGATTATAATTCAGTAACAGCGGAAAATAGAAGGTGACCCCCCGCGCAGAATTATCGTATAGCAGGCTGTATCGGTCCTATGGTATTGATGAGTATAGGCTTGAAAAATGCTATAAATACAAGAGAGCGTTCAAATAGCCGTTAAACAAATAACGGGGCGCTGCCAAGCGAACGGATAGACGAGCCGAAAAAACGATTACAGGGAATTAAATGAGTTCTGAAAAAATACCGCAGACGATATTCGCAGGAATTAAAGGGAGATGACCTTCAGATAGTCTCCGTTGATCACGTCCTCGATTCCGGACTTTATCAGGTTTTTCAGGTATTCCGCGCGTATCGCCGCCCGGCCTAAGTACGCCCGTGCGACCGTTTCCTTATGTTCGGATATCACGGCCTGGCGCAGGAGAAGGTAGCCCTTGAGTATGTCTCCCACGAGGTCTACGTAGTGCATCTGGTTGAGCGCATTGAAGCGCCGGCCCTCGTCCTTGCCGCGCTTGCGCTCTTCCACGAACAGGTGCTCGCGCGCCTCCTTTAAGAACGCCCTCATCCGGTCGAGGCTGACGAGCATCTCCCGAGCGCCCGCCCTGCCCGATGAAAGATCCGATATCTCTTTTTTATATTCATTAAGCAGATTGTCGAAAAAAAGCCGGTTCTTTTCGTTTTCGACAAACCCCCTTTCCCCGCCGAGCTTGTACTGGTTGATGAGGCCGAGCTTGTCGAAATAGTAGGTTTCGTTGAAAACCTGTTCGATCTGGATCTGGCTCGTTCCCTCGTAGATGCTCGTGATCCTCGCGTCCCGGTAAAGCCGCTCGAGCGGATACTCCTTGGTGAATCCGTACCCGCCGTACACCTGTGTTGAGTTGTAGGTGATCCGGTTCGCCAGCTCGGATGCGTCGTACTTCGCCAGGGAAACAAATATCTCAGCGATGCGCACGTATCGCTGAAGCTTCTTCCTGAGTGCGTCCTCCTCAGCCGGTCTTTTCTTCATAGCGGCCTTCGTCGCCTCCACAAGATCGAAATAATAGGACGCGGTGTAGGTCAGGATGCGCGACGCCTGAAGGTCAATCTCGTCCTCGAACAGGATCTGCCTCACCGGCGGAAGCTCCGCGATCTTTTTGCCGAACTGCACCCTGTCGTTGGTCGCGTAATTGACCGCGAGCTCGTGCGCCTTCTGGGCGAGCCCGAGGCCCTGGGTCGCCACCCCAAGCCTGGCGATGTGCATGAGCTTCATCATATTGGGGACCAGGCCGTCTCCGAGCCTGCCGATGAGGACGCCGGGCGATTTGTCGTAAAAGATCTCGCAGGTCGGCGATCCCTTGATGCCGAGCTTCTTCTCAACGCGCGCGATCGTCTTGTCCTGCTGGTAAACCAGGAACATGCTGATCCCCTCCGGAGTCTTCGCAAGGGTCAAAACATCGCCGAAGCCGTTGGTGATGAATATCTTCGTGCCGCTCACGAGATACACCTCGCCAAGGGCCCGCAGCTCCTTCAGCCGCGGGGATTCATCGCCCGGCCCGGCCTTTTCCGCATACGTCTGCATGACCGCGAGGTCGCTTCCCGCTCCCGGCTCGGTCAGGCCCATGCTGCAGATCCGCTCTCCGCTCATGAGTACGGGCAGGTACTCTTTTTTGATCGCCTCGTTCGCGAATTCGGCAATGACCTGGCCGCATCCCTCCTGGAGCATGGGCGAGAGGCCGATGCTCCCGTCCGACATGGAAAGGAGCTCGCCGATCGCAAAAAACGAGGTCATGGGAAGGTCGTAACCCCCCGCCTCTTCGGGGAAGGTCACCCCGCAAAAAAACCCGAGATCTATCAGGCTCTGTAAATTCCGCTTCATCGCATCCGGTATGCATATCTCCTTTATTCCTCCGGATGAGACGTTCAGGCAGCAGCCCTCGCTGTCAACCTCCTCGGCCACCGGCTCGACCTGGTTATCGCAAAACTGTGCGATCGTTTTCAGGCTCATGATGAGCTCATCAGCGCTGAAGTCCTTGCCGCGGATGGAGGACAGCTCCTTCCAGTCGATGCATTTTTCTATTATGAATTGAAGATCGTCGTATTTCATTGTGAATTCTAACTCCCTTGCTAAATCAAGCCTTAAGGCAATATGAATCCCCCATGAGGGACAACATTAGCCCCCCTCCGGGGGGTTGGGGGGCATGAAAAAATGAGACGCGGGTGATGGATCGCTCATGAGCAACGCGATCGACAGCACGTGGTCGCCAACGACATGGCTTTCCGCGCGGATGGCGCAGCCGCCGAGCTCTTTCAACCGCCTCCCCGCCTCGTTTTCGCACGCCACGCTTACTGCCCCTGGTCCTATTTCGCTGATCTCGATGTCCTTTAGGTCCACGTTGAGCCCGATTCCCATCGACTTGAGCGCCGCTTCCTTGAGAGACCAGTAACGGGTGGCAAGCTCATGCAGCATGTTCAGGTCCTGTCCGCTCAGGCTTTTTATGCCGCGTATCTCGGACGAGCGGAATGCAACCTCGAAAAAGGAATCATGGCGCGGCTCGATCCTTTCGATATCTATGCCTATCCCCGCATACGCGTTGTCCGCACACACAGCGGAAGCCGCAAACGCGGGCGAATGGGATATGGATATGCCCATGTGCCCGGGCACGTTGTTCAGAAACACCCTGGGCGCGCCCGTGCCGGTGCGCCTTATGTCGATCTCCCTGAACCCGGGTCCTGATGCACCCGCTCCGGGGAGCCGCTTCATCTGGATGAACCTCCTGACCGCGCGCTTGCCCGCGATCCGCCCTGAAATGAAATCGAGCCTGCGCTTCGCGATTTTCATGCCCCTCAGGCAGGATATCTCCTCAGGCGAAAGGAACCGGGCGAAGGCGCCGCCATTTCCTTCCGCAAATGGACGAAGGCTTGAGATGTCCGCGATCGAGCACGCAATGCCGCGGCGTTCGAGCGCTTCGATTACCCTATTCAAACCGCTCCCCCTCCCTGAGCTCGCCGGTGTTGATCATCCGGTAATTCTTCAATGAGGCATATACGTTTCCATCCCCGTCCACGATCTGCGTATCGTAGAGGCTCCCGCGGTCGTCGGCGCCGATATGCCTGGCCCACACGTACAGCTCCGAGACTCCCTCCGGTACGGGCTTGAATGATATCTCGCCGATCGCATCGGGAAGGGACGAGACGTTCTCCTTGACCATGCCGTAGATTCCCGCGTTCTGGAGGGCGGCCTCGAGAACCAGAGGCCCTGCGGAGAGCCTCGGCTTGGACACCGCGCTGAACAGGGACGTGCCGTTGGGGGCGACCCTGCCGACGATCACGTCGCCGTCTATCGCAAGCACGCCTCCGTGCACCCGGAACTTCGGCCCGTGGAACAGGCGCCGGTAGATCTCCTTGTCGTCGATTTTGACGTCATTCCCGCTGATCGCTTCACGCACCGAACCATTTTCACGCATCTGGGGCATCTCGACCCGGCCATCGGAAAGGACCATGTCGGCCCGGAAATGGAGCCGCCTGTCGCCCAGCCTGACCCCTTCTTTTGAATAAAACTCGCTTTCGATCATCGCGCTGATGTCGGTCTCACCCTCCGGTCCGTTCTCCGCCTCAAGGGTGATGATGACCTCAACCGGCTTCCCTTTCAGGATCTTGACCGGGTATTTAAACTCCACGCTCTTCATGGAGCGGATATGCTTGCCGGGAAAGAGAAGGCCCGCGGCCTCGCAGAATGCCTCTATGCCCATTACCGCGGGAAAATAGGGAACGCCGTCGATCGCGTGATCCGGAAGATAGATGTCCGCGAGCGGATCGAGCCTTTTCTTCACCGCGATCCTTCTGCCGGGCGAAAGCTCGACGAGCTCGTCGATCATGGGATACTTCTCCTTCTCGCTGTTTATTCTCCCCTCCACCTCAATAAAATCCCTTGACCTTGAGCCGACCACAATGGAATCGCAGTCGATCTGGCCCACGTTTCCCGCGATCAGCACCTCAACCTCGTCCCCGTGAAGGAGCTCCTCGCGCACCTTGGATTTCCCCACTTTAAGCGGGATCATGTCCACCCCGCCCTGCTCGAAAATCCTGGCGATGCTGCCGCGGGTCGCCATGCCCACGTCCTTCCATCCGGTCCAGTTCATCGAAACCGCTTTGAAACCCCGGTCCGCGAACCGCCGGTTCAGGAACTGGGCGTACTTATTCAGAAGGTCGTTGGCCGCTGAATAATCGGTCTGGCCGATATTGCCGAACCTCCCCGATATGGACGCGAAGGCCACGAAGTAGCGCACCCCGTCGTTTTTCGTAAGCTCGACCAGATTGAAGGCGCCGTCCGTTTTGACGTCGAGCACGCGGCAGAAGTCCCTGTACTCCTTGTCCTCCATCAGCTTGCTCTGCTCGAGCCCGGCGCCGTGTATGATTCCGTTAATCGCGCCGAAGCGCTTCCGTATCTTTTCGAGCACGGCCGCGACCGCCGCGTTGTCGGTCACGTCGCAGGTGTAGTATTCGACGTCCGGCGCCCCGAGTGCCTTCATCTCCTGGATGTTCCGGTATATGTCCGCGGCGACCGCGTATCTCCCCGTCTCCTTCTGGATCATGACCGGTGTCACCCGCTCGTTAGAGGCCTTGAGCCGTTCAATAAGCTTTTCCTTGTAGGAGTTGAATTCCGGCTCGCTCATCGCCGCGATGTCCGGCGTGTTCTCGGGCAGGGCCTCAATGGAAACAAGCGCGAGCCTGACCTTGCAATGTGCCGCAAGGTCTTTCGCGATCGCGGCCGTGATCCCGTATCCGCCCCCCGCCACGACAAAGACCTCGCCCGGTTTGATTTCCCTCTTCGGCGGTGCATCCGGATCGATGGCGCGGTCCACGACCTGGGTAACCATCCGCCTGTTGCCGACGTATCCCACCTCGACGCGCCTGCCGCCGAGACGGATCTCCTGCATGATCTTTTTGGCGATCGCCGATGGCTTCTGACCGGGGTTCACGTCGATCGATTTCACCACCACTCCTTCGAGCTCCTTGTTCAGGCTCTTGGTCAGGCCGGTCACGCCGCCGGCGATCGGGTCGGCCGCCTCGAACTGTTCGAAGCCGAAGGTACCCCCCATGCAGGTGAGGCTCACGAGGCATGCGCTCCCGTATTTCGCATTCTCACAAAGGTCCTTCCTGAACGCCTTGGCGATCATGTATAATGATTTCACTCTTCTGAATACCGCGCCGCGCCACTCTTCAAAGCTCATGGTGTCGAGCGGTCCAGCCTCTTCGGCAGGGGCAAGGTGGATGACTGCATGAGGCTTCATCGATTTCCCGATCCTGTCGATCTCGGCCTGAAGGCTTTCCTCGCTTGCGAGGCGTGCACGATCGATCACCTCAACGGTCGCCTTTTTCGCGATGAATAATTTTTTCAGGCTGTTCGCAATGCCGCGCCCGTCGTCCGTGATGATCACACCCGCGCCGTCAAAATCCTTTCCCGGGGTCGCGTTCGGATCGATCGGCTTCTCGATGAGCTCGACGACCATTCGCTTTATATGGTGATCCGGCAGGTCGCTCGGTAGGGGACGGTCGTCTTGTAGGGGACGGTCGCGACCGTCCCCTACGGAAGAC
>CAZHAD010000022.1:6063-8545 GCA_964529965.1 uncultured Leptospirales bacterium
CCTCCGGGTATCCGGTCTTGTCCGCCACGATCGACTTTATCCGGTCCCGCACCAGGTCTTCGGCGCTCTTTGCAGGTGCAGGTCCCGGTATCTCAGCCTTGGCTGAAGCGGGCTGCGCGGCAGGGACCGGCCCGGTCCTCTCCTCCGCCGCCTTTTTCTTCCTGGCGCGGACCTGCTCGATGTCGTCCTTGATCCTGAAGGTGTTGTTCACAACCTCGAGCTCGGGCGACTCGAAACCGGAAATCTCCCTGAGCCAATTTTGATATGCCGTATTGTCGACGACCCGGTTTTCATCGCGGCTGATCAGCTTTGTGAAAGTCATGGCGATCTGCGAGCCGAAGCCGGCACCCAGGCGGAGGCCGTATATCCTCTCCTTGTGATCGCCGCCCGTGCTCAGGTTGAGGTCGCCGAGGTCGGGGTCAGGCTCCCGGTAATTCGCGATCGGCGGCACCTTCCCTGTTTGGAGCGCCTTGATCACGATCGCGTCCTCGATCCCCGCCCCCATCGGGTGGCCGGTGAAGCCCTTCGTGTTGGTGACGAGCACGTCCCTGTATTTTTCGCCGAACGTGGTGCGGAGCGATTCAGCCTCGGCCGAGGCGCTCCCGCCGCGAGCGGGCGTGTAGGTCTCATGAGACATGAAAATCGTCTTGTCCGCGATTTCTTCGCGGCTTGTTCCCGTAATCCGCTCAACCTTCGTCATGAGCCGCTCCATGACCGACGATATGTGATTCGGGTCGAGCCGGGTGACGTGATACGCGCTGTTGTTGAACTCGGTGGCGATGAGCTCCGCGATGGCGTCCATGCCGCGTTTTTTAAGCTCCGATTCCGCCTCGATCACGATGCCGACCGCGCCCATGCCGGCGATCATGCCGTTTCTGCGCCGGTCGAACGGGAGCGCGGCGTTCTGATAATCACCCTCGGTGGTCACCGCGCCGAGCGCGAGAAACGCAGACAGGGCCCACTCGGCGAATGAGTCTGAGGTAGCCACGTCAGCGCCGACCACGAGCACCCTCTTCGCCCTGCCGGTCCTGATCCAGTCCTCCGCGATCCCCACCGCGGTGGCGGTGGATGAGCAGGCGGTGTTCATCTGCACGTTCGGCCCCTTGGCCTTGATGTAGGAGGCGAGCTGGGCGTGGCCCAGGGCGAGGAGGCGAAAAAGGAACTTGCGGTTGAACTGGTAGAGCTTTTCCTTGCCGCCGCCCAGCGTGGAATAGTTCTCCGTGTACCAGCTGGTGAGCTGTTCGCGGATGCCCTCGTCCTTCACCCGCTCGACGATAGAAAGATAAAGATCGATCAGCTCATGCCGCGATTTTGCCCCGTACTTGTATGCAAAATATTCAGAGATGTCGTGCACCAGGTTGTCGTATCCGGGGATCGCAGACGCGAATATGATGCCCGTGTCCCTGCCCATGTCCTCTTGCAGCCCCCAGTAGAGGGGAAGGATGCCGCCGGTGGAGGTGTCCTTGTAGTACTGCACGAGCGGGATGCCCGCATCGTGGAGCGCGCGCAGGCCGGCGGCGATTGCGAGCTTGGTGGTGATGTCGAGCGATTCGGCGAAGTCCTGGTCCACTCCGTACTCGCGCTCGAAATCGAAGCGGCCCATGCGGCCGGCGAGCTTCACGACCTTGGACAGGTCGTCGATCGCGTCGAAATGCGCGTCCCCGTCACCCTTCACGAGCCTGACGATGTTCTTGTCGAGCATGCGCTTCATGATCTCGTCGGGAAGGGGATCGATCATGTTCTCCCCGTTCAGGATCCGCTCGAAGCTGTCGTCGAACACCCCGTACCTGGTCCCGGGCACCCCGACCGAGATGCCGGAGATCATGATGCGCTCGAAATTGATGTTGTATTTCTCGATCAAGCTTCTATAGTGATCCGCGCGCCCGAGTTCCTCTTCCACGAGCGCCGCGCTCCTGCGCGAATATTCCTCGATCACGCTTTTGATGATGCCCTGCTGTTTTTCATGAAAATCGCCGCCGGAAAGGTTCGGACGGTCATTGACCGCCCTGACCCGCGGCTCTTCCGAAGGCGACTGGGAATCGTCCGCCCTGCCGCTTGTGCGTGCAGTCGGCAGTGATGCATCCATCGCACCCTGAACCTTCGGCAACGGGAACTTTTCGTCTGATTCCGGCCCGCCGATAAATTCGGGACGGTAGCGCCATTCAGGCGATTCACGCCTCACGCCGTTCTCGTCCACGCCGCTCCAGTTGCAATCGAACCCGTGCGCGGCGACGGCCGCGAGCGCATCGTTGAACATGAACACGCCGCCCCGTTTGGGATGGTTCGTCGCCACGGCCAGGTGGGGCCGCTTGCCCGCAACGTTCTGCACGAATGAGGTAAGCGTTTTTTTGGGGCCGACCTCGATGAACATGCGCACCCCTTCTGCAAGCATCCGCTCGATCTGCTTGACGAACTCGACCGGATTGGCGATATGCCTGACCAGGATGTCGATGATCTTCTCGCGGCAGCCCTCTCCCTTCGG
>CAZHAD010000022.1:8645-37812 GCA_964529965.1 uncultured Leptospirales bacterium
CGACGATGTCGGGGTTGATCCCGTATGTTTTCAGGAGCCTGTACAGGGCGTAGTCCGCCGTGAGTATGGCGGGCTGGGTGATTTCGGTGAGGCGGAGCTTTTTCTCCGCTTCCTTTTTCTCATCCTCGGTTGCGTCGTCGCGGACGAACACGATGCCGGTGAGTGTCTGTCCGATGAGCTCCTTCATGATGGCATCGGCCTGGTCGAAGGTCTCCTTAATCACGGCGTACTTATTGTACATGTCCTTGAACATATTCACGTACTGGGAGCCCTGTCCGGGAAACAGGAGCGCGGTTTTGCCGGGGTTTGCTCTTTTCTCATTCAGATGTTCTCCGAAGAAGATGCCCTTGTTCGCCAGCATCAGCCATTTCTTCGGTTCGTTGATCGCCTCCGCGGCCGCATCGAGCTTGGCGAGACAGTCGTCCATCGATTCGCACGAGAGCGCCGCGATCACGTTGTTCCCCGCGCTTGCGGGATTGGCCGCCGCGGCTACGTCCTTGAGCCGTATGCTGAATCCGTCTCCCTGCAATTTTGATTTCACGAAAGCCTTGAGCTCGCCGATCCTTCGTATCACGTGCTCACGCGAATCGCCGCCGATCACGATCGTTTCGGCTTCGATTTTTTTCCTTTCGCCCGCCGACAGGGCGTATTTCCCTTCAGTCATTTCATCATTCATGTCCGTGTCTGATTCCTCTTCGTGTTTAAATTTTTCTTCCTGCGATGTGAATGATTGCGTCTGTGTTTGGATTGATCGCGTTTGTGTAGGGAACGGTCGCGACCGTTCCCTACCGGGGACGAATTCGGGCATGCCGTTCGTTCCCGCGTCCTCCTCGAGTGCGATGTGAAAATTCGTTCCGCCGAACCCGAAGGCGCTCACGTTCCCCCTCCGGGGATTGCGTCCCCCGGAGGGCCATTCCTCTGCCGATGTGACGACCCTGAAGGGGATGTTCCCGAAATCGATGTCAGGGTTCGGGGTCTTAAAGTTGATCGAGGGCGGCATGATCTTATTATGGAGCGCGAGGCTCATCTTGATGAGGGACGCGGACCCGGACGCGGCCTTCAGATGGCCGATCATCGATTTTACCGAGCCGATCCCTATCGAGCCGCTTTTGAGCGCGGCGCCGTTCCATGCATCCAGGAGAGCCTCCACCTCTGCACGGTCTCCCACGCTCGTCGAGGTCCCGTGGGCCTCGATCAGCTGTACGGTCTCCGGCCCATAACCCGCCGCCTCGAAGGCGCGCCGTATCGAGAGCACCTGGCCCTTCGGGTTCGGGGCGGTGATCCCCTTCCCCTTTCCGTCGCTCGAGGCGCCGATTCCGCGGACCACGGCGTATATCCTGTCGCCGTCACGCCGCGCGTCGCTCACCCTCTTGAGTATGAAGATGCCGACCCCCTCGCCCATGATGAAGCCGTTGGCGCGCGCATCGAATGGGCGGCTTCCGTCGGGCGAGAGCGCGCCGACCTTGCAGAATTTCACGTACGGCCCCGGGCCCATCATGAAATCCGTGCCCCCGCACACGACCATGTCGAAATCGCGCATGCGAAGACCCTTCACCGCCTCGGCGAGCGCGGCAAGGGACGAGGCGCACGCCGCATCGACCGTGCAGTTCTGCCCGCGCAGGTTGAAGATATTTGCGATCCTTCCGGCGATCACGTTCGAAAGCTCGCCCGGCATCGAGTCCTCTGACACGCCGGGCAGGTCTTTCTTGAACGCGCCCTCGAATTGAGAGAGGATTTCCGCTCTCGCACCCTTTCCGAGGGACGTAAAAGCCTCGCTCTGTGTCAGCACCTCTTTTATATAAGGATGGAAAATGCGTAGATTGGTGAGGTCCACGAGGTCCCCGCCCATCGAATTCCCAATGATGACCGCGGTGCGATCGCGGTCGAATTCCCTGCTGCCGTAGCCCGCATCCTCGAGCGCCTCGCCTACCGCAAGCACCGCGTAGGCCTGGGCCCTGTCCATAGCCTCCACGGTGCAGGGCGGTATTTTGTATTTGATGGATATGGACTTTATATCGATCCGGTCGGTGAATCCGCCGAGCTTGGAATAGGTCTTGTCAGGCGCGGATTTGTCGGGATCGTAATAGAGGCGCGCGTCCCAGCGGTCACGGGGGACCTCGATGATTCCGTCCACCCCGTTGATTATATTGTTCCAGTACGCCTCTTTACCGTTCGCCTTCGGATATATGCAGCCGATTCCTATGATTGCAATTCCCTCGTCCACACTCACTTCAACACGTTGACTCATGATTCACCACTCCTCATAAATGCAGTCACGCCTTCATCTCGTTCGAGACCTCTTCCACTGCGATCAGGGGCTGGCCCTTGGACACCCCCTGTCCGTCCTGCACGAGTAACCTCACGATTTTGCACGTCGTTTCCGCGTATATCTCATTGAGCATCTTCATCGCCTCGATCTGGCACACGGTTTCACCCTTGTGCACCAGGTCTCCGACCTTGACAAACGGCTGCTCGCCGGGCCCCGGGCCCGAGTAAAACGTCCCGCTGATCGGCGCGTTAAGCGTGGACCCGTAGATTTCCGGTTCCTCCCCCTCTTCCCGTTTATCGGGCTTTGGCGAGGCCACCGCGACAGCCGCCTGCGCCTCACGTGCCGGAAGCGGCTCGTCAGGATCGTATTGCTCCCCGGCCGGATTATCCCCGTTGAACTTCAGCACGACGTTTATCTTGCCCTTCCGAACGGAGACTTCATGCAGGTCGAAGCGCGCGACCCGGTCGATTATCTCCCGTATGCCGTCGAGCTCTGCGGGCCGGATTCCCTCGTCCGCGGTTTCTTTCTGACCCGTGTTCTGAGCGGCCCGGGACAGGTCCTCCTCTTTTTTCATCTCCTCGTCTGCGGGAACCGGCGGCCTTTGGTCAGGGGAAAGCCTTCTCCACCTGAAAAACTCGAGCGCGGGCTCGGGCAGGATGCAATATGAAATGATGTCTTCTTCCTTTTCTATAAGCACGGGATCGATCGACTTGGTCGCGTCCGGAAGCATGGGATCGAGAAGGTCAGCAGGCCTGCGGGTAATCATGTCCTCGTCTCCGATGATCATGCGCGTAAAATCCCTGTCCAGGGGCGCGGGCGGCCTGCCGTACATTCCCTTGACGTAGTTCTTCACCTCGTTCGGCACCATGCTGTAGCGCTCGCCCGAGAGCACGTTCATCACCGCCTGAGTCCCCACGATCTGGCTGGTCGGGGTGACGAGGGGGGGATATCCAAGGTCCTTCCTGACCGCGGCGACCTCCCCGAGCACCTCGGGGAGCTTGTCGAGCGCTTCCTGCTTGTCGAGCTGGGAGCGGAAATTGGAGATCATGCCCCCGGGAATCTGGTGTATGAGAATCCCCGGGTCGATGATGGACCGGGGCGGAGCCGCCTGCCTCCTCTTCGGGGCGATGGCGGCGAAATGCTGCTCGATCGATTCTATCACAGCCACGTCAAGGCCGGAGTCGTATCCGGTCCCTTCAAAAATCGAGACCATGGTCTCGACCGGCGGCTGGGAAGAAAATCCGGCCATGGAGGATATGGCGCAATCGATGGCCCCCGCCCCCGCCCTCACGGCGGCCAGATAGGTGGCGACCGCCATGCCGCTCGACATGTGACAGTGCACCTGCACCGGAAGCTTCAGCCTGCCGGTGAGAGCACCGACGAGCCTTTCGGCCATGACGGGGGACAGTATGCCCGCCATGTCCTTGATGCAGATCGAGTCTATGCCGAGATCCATCTGCTCGGAGGCGTATTGTAAAAATTTATCTATCGTGTGCACGGGGCTTATGGTGTAGCAGATCGTCCCCTGCGCGTGACCCCCGTACTTTTTGACCGCACGGACCGCCGACTCTATGTTACGGGTGTCGTTGAGCGCGTCGAATATCCGGAAGATGTCCATCCCGTTCTCGCGCGCGAGCGCCACGAAGCGCTCCACCACGTCATCCGAGTAATTCCGGTACCCCACCAGGTTCTGTCCGCGGAGGAGCATCTGAAGGGGAGTCTGTTTCGCGCGCTCCCTGATCCTTCTGAGTCTCTCCCACGGGTCCTCCCGCAGAAAGCGGAGGCAGACGTCGAAGGTAGCGCCCCCCCAGACCTCAAGCGAATAATAGCCCACGGCATCGATCGCGTCGATGATGCCCATGATGTCGTCGATCCGCATCCGCGTAGCCCAAAGCGACTGATGGGCATCGCGGAGCGTGGTGTCCGTGATCCTGAGCTTCTGGCTACCCTGTTTTTCCCGGTTCATTCCCTTTCACCAATGGCTGTATCGTGCATATGCTACGTGTCACGGGAACGGATCTCGCGCGGTCTACCTCGCGAACCGTCCCATCCCCGATAATTTTTCAAAGCGCTTTTCAATGAGCTCCTCGCCCGAGAATGCGGCGATCTGTTTGATGTTGTCGACGATCGCGTTTTTGAGGCATTCCGCGGTCCAGCGGTAATCGGCGTGCGCGCCCTCGCCGGGCTCCGGAATGATCTCGTCGACGATCCCCAGCTCCAGCAGGTCCCGGGACGTCAGCATCAGGGCCTCGGCAGCCTGAGAGGCGTAATTGGAGTCCCGCCAGAGTATGGCCGCGCACCCTTCCGGAGAGATGACCGAATAGATCGCATTTTCCAGCATGAGCACCCGGTCCGCGACCGCGATGCCGAGCGCGCCTCCGCTTCCCCCTTCGCCGCAGATGACCGCGAGCACCGGGACCGGGAGGCGTGACATCACGAAAAGATTGCGCGCGATGGCCTCGGCCTGCCCCCTCTCCTCCGCGTCCGCGCCCGGATACGCACCCGGGGTATCCACGAGCGTGAGTACCGGCAGCGAGTAAAGCTCCGCGAGCCTCATGAGCCTGAGGGCTTTCCGGTATCCCTCCGGCCGCGCCATGCCGAAATTGCGATCGAGGTTCTCCTCCACGCTCTTCCCCTTATTGTGGCCGATAAGCATGAGGCGTATCCCGCCGATCGTGGCGAATCCGCCTATGAGGGCCCGGTCGTCGCCGAACGAACGGTCCCCGTGAAGCTCGATGAACTCCGTGCACATGAGCGAGATGTAGTCCTGCAAGACCGGCCTTTTCTGGTGCCTCGCGAGCGCGACCGTCTCCCATGGGGTACGCTCGATTCCCGGCCCTGCATTCACCGGAGCGCTTAATCCGTCCGCGTGTGCTTCATTCACGGTTGCGTGTACGCCTGACGTGCGTTTGCCCCTGATCGTGCCGCCGCTCCAGTCATTGAGGTTCATGCTTTTCGTATTCATGCTCACCCACCTCCTTCATATTCGTGTTCATCGCGCTATTCCGCGGCCGACCGCGGCCTTCGCGCCTCAATCATGATCGCGCGCCATGCGCATATTCCGGTACAACGGCGATTATTCAATTGAATGGCTGAGGTTTTTCGTCCGGCAATATGCGAGAATATCGCCGAGCTTATTTTTCAATTCCCTGCGTTCCACTATAAGATCAATAAAACCGTGCTTTAACACAAAATCAGCCGTCTGAAAATCATCAGGCAGCTTCTGTCCAATGGTCTGCTCGATCACCCTTTTCCCGGCAAAACCGATAAGGGCGCCGGGCTCCGCTATGTTTATGTTCCCGAGCGTCGCAAAAGAGGCGGACACGCCCCCCGTCGTGGGATGGGTGATGACCGAGATGTAGGGTATCTTCCGTTCAACGAGGCGGGCGAGTCCGGCGCTTGTTTTGGCCATCTGCATGAGCGAAAGCATACCTTCCTGCATTCTCGCGCCGGACGAGGCTGAAAAGATTATATAAGGTATACATTCATCGTATGCGAGATTCGCCGCCAGAAGTATCTTCTCGCCCGTTCCGCTGCCAAGGCTCCCGCCCAGAAAGCGGAAGTCCATAATCGCGGCAACCACCCTCATCCCGTTGATCCGGCCCGTGCCGGTGATCACGGCCTCGTTCTGTCCCAGCTTCTTCTTGAGGCCTTCGACCTTGTCATGGTAGCTCTCCCTCTTATCGACGAATCCGAGCGGATCGCAGGGGGCGATGCTCTCATTGAATTCCTCGAACGATCCTGCGTCAAACACGAGGTCGGTCCGCTCCTGAGGCGTGAGCTTGCCGTGAAAATTACAACGCGGGCATACGTGCAGATTGGCTACCCATTCCTGCTTAAAAACATACGCGCCGCACGATTCGCATATTTCCCATATATCTTCCTTGACTATTTTTTTATCGCCCTCAAAATACGCTTGATCAAGCCAACCCATTTTTCACCGCCTCTAAAAAAAAGCATAACGACTGACTAGTCAGTCGTTATGCTTGTCAAAATAATAAGATACACAAATATCGTCAATTTTTTTCAAAGATTTTGTGAATTTAATCAAAAATTATATTTAAAATTTAATATATTGATATATAAAATTATAATATTGTATATAAAATACCCACCCCGTCCCGACAAGTCGGGACGGGGTTTTGAGGCTTTCCTATCGGAAAGAGCGGGCGCGCTGTGATAAATATTTAAGTTATTCCCTTTCCAAGTGTTAAATCTGTACTAATCGGCGTGTCTTTGCGGGAACTTGGCGGGCTTTGAAAAAAGCATCTACCATCAAAATGGCCGCATAGAAGCCAGCTCGAAGGATTTGATCATAAGCTCCTCAGGCTTCAGGTGTGCGCGCATCTGCTGTGTCAGGTCGGGCTTCACCAGATACTGCGCCTGTGAAACCGCAACGGTCTCCAGGTCGCCGTCCGCTCCCTGGACCGCCATGCCTCCCGAGCTCCAGAAGAACATCAGCCTCGGGTCCTTCCCCACCATCCTCTCTCCGCGCCCGAGCGCGATGAGCCTTTCGCCGACCGCGATCTCCCTCAGCAGGCTGAACTCGATCTTGACCGTTACTCCTCCCTCGCCGGCGATGAAAAAGCCTCCCCAGCCCATGACCTCATCGAGGAGGGAGAACAATGCGACAGGATGCACGCACCCTCCTTTTTTGAACCAGAAAAAATTGTCCATGTCGCCTGAATCGAATCCGGCGCATGAGAACACGACCCGCCGGGGATCGCCGGCCGATACCCTGAAACCCCTGTTCAGGCCGGGAAATTTCCGGTTGTATCCGCATACCAGGCATCGTTCGTACCTGGGCAGAGGCGTCGATCCCGCTTCCAGATCACGGACGGTGCGGGGGAGATACGATTCAAACGATTCTATCAGCTCGTTTGAATTCGTATGGTACGAGGCCTGCATGGTCATGTACGGGTCATTACCGGCTGGAGCATATATTGCGCCTTCTGCGCCGCCTTCGCGCTCGAACACCTTCAGTGACACCTGATCGCCGATGCCCACCCTGGAGCCGCCCAGCCTAAAGCCAGCGTTGAGCGGGAAAAGGCGGTGCGCTTCAGATGGAAGGTTCCCCAGGCCGTATACAAGCTCGATCAGTGCCCCCATTCCGACGCCGCCGTGGGGTATGCCGACCCATCCTTCGGCGTGACCGCCCATCAGCATGTCGGCATGTATACAGGTGCGGTCTTCGGAATAGATGAAGCCCCTCAGGAGAAAGCCGTTCTCCGAACAGGCGACGCAGTCATGGTGGCCCTTGATTCTGTATTCCATTGAGGTCATTTTCGATATACAAAAGGGAGGCCCGAATCAGCCCGCCATGATGAAATCCCTGGCCAGCTCATATAGCATCTTCCGGTCGATGGAAAGGGCCCGGTCTATGTAAATCAGCGCGTTTTTGAGGTCGCCGTTCTTATAGGCATACTTCGCCATGAGGTAAAAGAGACGGTCAAAACCGGGATCGATCCTCGACGCCCTTTTGAGCGCGTGCACCGCGTCTGCATACTTTTTTTGGCGCGCATGCACACGCGCGAGCGCGATATACGCATATATGAAACAGGGGTTCAGCTCAATGGCCCTGTTCAGGCACTCCAGGCACTTTTCAATATTCCCGTTGCGGATCCATGCCACCGCCATATCATAGCAGTCGTCCGCTTCAATATAATCATAGCTCTTCATGGCCGTGAAGGCACGTTTGATATTCCTCCGCCCAGATGATTCCGCACAAGGCATAAGGTCAATTCAATTATGCCCGTCGACATACACATCTGGTTACATCATAAAAAAGCCATCCGGTCGCCGAGGCATCCGCGTCCATCGACGGTTCCACTAACCAGGTAACGAAAATTCCCCAAAATTAAATTCATACCCTGTCAGGATAGAAGGCGTAACGTGGGTGAATGGAAGCGCGAAAAGCGATAAGCTCAACCAAACAGACGGGATAAGGAATCTGTGGAAGCCGACCCGGCCCCTACCTGTGGATGCCTCACCCGCCCCCGCCGGTGTATGAACAGGAGGGAGTGGCGGCCGCACGTACCGGCGATGAGCTTTTTGATATTGAGGCAAATGTCGATATCAGCTTTTTTGTGTCAGTAGATCCGCAACGGGGGCACGGCACGCCCGTATCATCCCCCATGCGTCGTATTTCAGAATAGGTCTCGCCGCAACCGGCGCATTTGAATTCATACACGGGCATAGGAACCTCTCGATATTAAAGTCATTTCTAAAATATTAAAATTTTACCAAATCGTCAACCGATTTTTATGCTTTATTTTGAGGGCCTCTGCTGACGCTCCGGGGATAATCCGGGAACTGAAAGAGGCAGCTCGGAAAATCATTCATAACTAACGCGCGATATCACCTCAAGCCCCCATTCTGTTTTTCCTGGTTTGCAAAGTCAAGGGGAAAGAAAAAATTTCGATGTGGGTTCAGACGTGGACATACCGAATCGCGGGTCCGGTTGAAAGCGCGAGGCTTCCGCCGGATTCATATAAATCGCCGTCCATTGTATAGGCGAACGGGAAATCGCTTGTAATGGTAAGTGTGTCAGCGACCGTATCACATACCAGAGGGTGGGTGATCTCCCATCCGTTTTTAATATGCAGAATATGGGCCACTATCTGGCGGCCGTCAAAACCGGTGATCAGCGCATGGTAGGTGTTGGGCCTTTCAAGCGCCTTGCCCATCGGTTTGAATCCCATACCCACGCCTTCAACCGTGGCGGCCATGATCGCGGTGATGTTTGTGAAATCCACCTTTTCACCATTGACGGTAACCGTGGCCTGTATCCCCTTGAACATGCGTCCATCATCGGGCTGAAGAAGCGCCTCCCGGACCGCCTTAAAAACAGCGACGAGATTCTGCTTCACCCCTTTGTCTTTTCCCGCATACGCCTCGCGCAAAAGGTTTATCACGAACCCGATCCCGAAGAGACTGCAGTAGCGATCTTCTATTCGTATCGTATCCCGGGAACATGTCTCCGGGGAAGCGCCTTTCTTGAGGTTTTTCAGCATTCGTTTTAAAATCGATACGCTGTTGCCGCTCATCCCCACGGAGGTTGCGATATTGTCCATGTGTCCCCCTTTGAGAAGGAGCACCAAGGGAACATTTCCCCCCCCGTAAATATTGATCATGCGCGTCACCGCATGGTGTATCGTCCCGTCTCCGCCCACGATGCCTATATACGGATAGGCTGCTTTTTTGAAATTCCGGATCGCGGTTTCGAGCTCCTCGAACGTCGAGGTCATCTGCAAATCAATCATATCTTCGCCTGCCGCAAGGAAGCTCTCCGCCGTTATTTTCCCCCGCCTGACCCTTTTCGCATTGGCGTTCAGTATAATGCCAATCTCTCTCATAAGTATAAACCCCTTTTTTTATCGTAGCGCGAGAGTGCCAACTTCAAAACTAAAGATCACATATATTTTGACATTTGTCAAATTTATTTTGAGTGCTTCGAATGGCTGATGCAAATTGAATTGACAAAATCGATTTACGCCGTCCATATCGTGCCGGTGGAGCCAATCTCGATAGACTCGCAAACCGATTGTTACTGCATATTCGGGAGCCCGGTGCGGCACACCCTCTCGCCGGTCATGCACAACGCGGCCTTCAGGGAAACGGGCACCAACGCGGTCTTTCTCGCCTTCGAGCCCCGCTCAATCGGTGCCGCGGTCGAATCGATGAGATCGCTGGGGATTAAGGGCGCGGCGGTCACGATACCGTTCAAAGTCGACGTGATCGGCTCCCTGGACGCAATCGATCCCCTCGCCGCCGACATCGGGTCGGTCAATACCCTGCTAAACACCAGAGGGTTCATCACTGGGTATAACACCGACGGCCCCGGCGCGGTGGACGCCCTTATCGAAAAAAAAATCAATGTTAAGGGCTCGCGCGTCCTCGTCCTTGGCAACGGCGGCTCGGCGCGTGCCATCGCCTTCTCACTGCTTCAAAACGGCGCCTCGGTGACGATCGCGGGCCGGAACCGGGAAAGAATCAACCGCCTCGCCGGCGATCTCGGGAGGCGCTCTGAAGACGTGAACGCGCTTCTCATCAGCGGTCTTGACCGAAGTTTCATGGAAACGATCGATACAATCATAAACACCACGCCGGTGGGGATGGCCCCGGACAGCGCATCCATGCCGATCAGGGACGGGCTTCTCCTGAAACGGCACGCGGTCTTCGATATCGTGTACTCGCCGCTTTTCACAAGACTCCTTGCCGCGGCGCGGGAAACCGGATGCACGGCGGTCAACGGGATAGACATGCTCGTCTGCCAGGGCCGGCGGCAATTCGAGCTCTGGACGGGGAAAGAGGCACCCCGGGAAGCCGTCAATGCGGCGTTAAACCTCCGGCTGCGCGGGAACCATGATACCGGAAAAGCTTGAACGATTCATCAACAACGAAAACCGGACCAGCTACCGCCAGGACCTGGATCATGTCCGGGCGCTGCTGGCCCTGGCCGGCAATCCCCACGAGTCCCTCACAACCATCCACATCGCCGGCACCAACGGCAAGGGATCCGTAGCGCACATGCTCAACAGCATCCTGATGCAATCGGGGTACAAAACGGGGCTCTACACCTCGCCGCATCTTCTGGACATCAGCGAGAGGATCAGGATCCAGGATGAATACATACCGGATGAGGTTTTCGGAGGCTATATCGACGATATCAGCGCATCCATCGAATCAACCGGTATTGCGCCGACCTATTTCGATGTCATGACCGTGTGCGCGTTCAGATATTTTTACGAGAACAAAGTTGACATCGCCGTCATCGAGACCGGCCTCGGTGGTAGATTTGACTCAACCAACGTAATCACTCCCTGCTGCTCGGTTATAACCAGCATCTCCATGGACCACATGAATATCCTGGGCAACACCCTCGAAGCAATCGCACGGGAGAAAGCGGGGATCGTGAAGCGCGGGGTGCCTGTCGTCAGCGCTGACCAGGACCCGCCCGCGCTTGACGTCATCGTCGCCGCGTCGCACAAAAACAGGTCCGAGATCTACGTCCTCAATAAAAATTTTTTTACATCGAACATCGTTGAAACCGGGGACGGATTTTTTTTCGACTATGCCCTTAATGCCGCTCCCATGGCCGATCTGCGGAAAGTAGAAATTAAAAATCCCCTGCCGGTACAGGTCAAGAACGCCTCCCTTGCGATCACCGCATCACTTATCAGCCGGAAATTCCTGCCCGATCTGAACGAGGAAGGGATAAGGAAGGGGATACTCCGTGCGATGGTGCCGGGGCGATGCCAGATTTTATCATCCTCCCCGCTGGTCCTTTATGATCCCGCACACAATGAGGCAGCCATAGAGCTCATGATCGGCTTCGCTCTGAAAAAATACGCGCGGCGTACAATCACGCTGGTCCTCACCCTCATGAAGGACAAAAAGATAGACGGGATCCTCTCAACTCTCAAACATTACGGCCTGCCGGCCGTGTATTTCACCCTCGACGACGCGCGCTGTTACCTGCCCCATGATTCAGGGCTGTTTAATTTCGAAAAGGTCATCACGTATGACGAAGAAGCGCTATTCCGCATGCTTGATGAAATGAGAACCGCTGACTCGCTCTTTTTCTTTTTAGGATCTTTCCGACTATACAGAACCGCGCTGAATTATGCAAAACGCCGGTGAAGGGGAATAACGTGGATTACGGCGCCGACATCAAAGCCCTTCTGTTGTGGATACGCGACGCCATCCAGGCCCGCCTCGACGGCACGAGTGCCATCGATCAGACCAGGGATGAATATAAGAGCCTCCTGATCGAGTACGCACGGCTTGAAAAAAAATATATATCCGCCGACGCCCCTGGTTTTATAAGGGGGCTTCTTCATGAATACAACAGGACCGCGGGCGCGACTCTGACCGCGCTGTGTACCATCGAGGACCAGGGGCCCCTCCCACTCGTCTTCTGCGGGGACAGGGTATTAATGAAGGCCCTTCCTGACCTGATCGCACGGGAATACGGCCGCGCGAACGAGGGAGCCGTCACGCGCATATCACTGGCCGGAAGAGAAGGAAGGGAAATTTTCCTTGCGCTCGAAAGAATCAACGTCCCCGGTCACGCGCTGGTGCTCGCCTCCATGGGCTCTTCGGCATTCACGAATGAGGACTTTCAAATTCTCTCGGGCTTGATCAAGTCGCTGTACATGAAAAAAATTGACTCCTGCTCTCCGGTCATACTGAATTATATACACGACATATCATCGGCGATATCCCGCATTGTGAATGCGGCACGGGGGGACCGGTTTTATATCGATCATTTTTTTCTGCTGAACCCCTATGACGCATTCGCGCACATCGGCATGTATTCCATGATCGAATTCTCGGACTACATTGTCGAGACACTGGGGAATACATACCCTCCGGAGGTAAAAATATTCGCCCATTCGGTATTCAAATACCTTGTCCTCTATGATGAAAAGACCAGGGAGGTCCTTGACGTGAAGCGGAACAGGATAAACTTCGTGTTTCAGGGGAACAGGCTCCCGTATAAAGTGCTTCACCGTGAAATAGACTCGCCACAGACGCTCTACCTGTTTCTGGAGGAGCTGTAATAATGCAGTATATTAATTAAAGGGAAAAACAGAATGCGGAAAAAACAGGTGGTGGTCATCGGCTCATCCGATGACGCGGACAACATCGACGACGCGTACCTGATCGGCAAATTCATCGCGGAGCAGGGGTGGGTGCTCGTATCCGGAGGCAGAGGGGGCGTCATGGAGGCGGCGTCGCGGGGCGCGGCTGAACACAGCGGGATCGTCATCGGCATCCTTCCGGACGAGGACCTCGATGCGTCGAACCGGTATTGCTCGGTCGTGATACCGACGGGGATCGGGTACGCGCGAAACGCGGTCAACGTTCTATCGGGAGACGCCGTGGTCGCCATCGGCGGCAAAGCGGGCACGCTCACCGAGCTCACGTACGCATGGATATACGGCAAGCCTGTCGTATGCTGCACCTTCGCTGAGGGATGGAGTGCGCGCTTTTCCTCCTTCCGCGTGGATGACCGCACAGGGGGCGCGGTGCATCCGGCCCGCAGCGTCGCAGAAGCATGCAGGCTGCTCGAGGGAATTCTAGCGGAAGGCGCTCCGTCATGAGCGCGGTGGCGGTCACTCCATCATGCCGGAATAAAACTCGATATCACCCGTGTTTACCGCGACGATGCGTCCGTCCCTGACCGCGACGCTGCCGTTGCTGATAAGGAAATTCAGGCCCCGTCTTACAATCGCGGAGGGGCTGTATTCGAGCCTTCTACCCGCGGTCGACAGATAGCCTTCGACAAGCTTCGCCGCAGAATCGGACTTTATGCTGAAATTGTTCTGGGCGAGGACCCTGCACAGCACGTAATGCGGGAAGAGCTTCCCGTCCTTCAGCCATGCGGATTTCACAAGCCCCGCGATGCCGATCAGCTTTGAAGGATTGTTCACATGCTCCGACAGATAGAGCGGTTTTGAGAAATTAATCGAAACCACGTTCGCGATGATCTCCCTGAGCGGCAAGGCGCCGGATCCGGACACCGGCGGCCTTCGCTGGTAGGAAACCTCCACCGGCACAATGGCCGTATCCGCGGTGTGCTTGAAGAGGGATTCCGCGAGCGCCGAGAAAAACTCGTTACCGGTCGGATCGGAATTCATACCGGACGAATGAAAGGGGAAATAGAGTATCGGCACGCCGTGTCCGGAAAGAATCGAGAGGTACTGGCAGAGCGTTTCTCTGTACAGCCGATTGCCCAGCATGCCCCTATCGACGCAAAAGCCGCCCAGTTGCCGGTAGAGCATCGCATTCCGGGTGTCGATCGAGTCCGCGCTCATGAAAAACCGGGGAAAGGGGAGCCCCTTCCTCAAAACGGCGATGATGATCAAGACGAAATCATACGCGCTGGAGAACGTGGACGCGTACAGCACGTTGACTGAGCTCCGTATCCTCCGTATGCTTTTCAGCTGGCCCGTAACGGTGATCCTGGATCTCCGCTGCGAAAAAAAATTCACGGTCCGGGCGAAAAGTGCGTACAGGTAAAAGAGCCATTTCAGAGGCCGGTAATAGTTATCGGTGATGCTCTTAAGATAGAGCTCGGCGAGCAGCCTGATCGATTCCGCATAGTTTCCCCTCGACAGACGCGCCACGATACTCCGCGCGCGTGCGTGCATATGCACGCCTTCGGATGATATTTCCGTATCGTAGAATTCATGCAGGTTTGTTATGACTTCGTCCGCGGCGTACTCTCCGGCCTGATCGCCGTGCGAACCGGTGAATTTCTCGATCACCCTTCCGATGATGAGCTCCCTGAACACCCTCCCGTTCACGCCCTCCAGCCCGTTTTTCCGGTTGATGAGCTGGATCTTGGTGTTATAATAAAGCTCGTTGAAACGCAGAGGGTTTTTTATCGTTTCGATCAGGAGCGAAGGGTCTTTTTTATTAAGGAGTACCTCGTACAGGGAACGGTAGAGGGGGATTGACACATTGCCGAATTCCGCAAGCTCGATGAGGGGCTCGATCGCATACGCCCCCTCCGCCAGATAATCGAACCTCCGGCTTATCCTCTCTATGACGCTCTTCGGCCTGAAGCGAAGGATGATCTTGTCCATGGCCCCGAGCATCATTCTTCGCTGCATCATCTGGCTCGCGATGTCAAAGCCGAACCTCCGGTTCCTGCTGTGCCTGCTCATGGCGGTCGCCACGAGGTCTCCAAGGCCCGAGATGTCGATCATCGCTTCTTCGCTGATCCCGAACAGCGCGCCCAATCGTATCATCTCCTTGAGCGCTTCGGAGATGAGGGCGCCCGCAAGGTTGTCCCCGCATTGAGGCAGCACGCTGATCATGCCCGCGGCGATGGCCGCGGGGTTCTTCAGGGTGCCGCCGACCTCCACGCCTCGGATGTCCTCGGTCTCGCGGCACCGGAGGAAGTCTGTGGTCATCAGGTCCGCGATAATCGCGCGGGAGACGGCTGAGCGGCTCCCGACATTGAGGCAGGTGTGGAAACCCCGTGAGACCTCTTCCGCGTGGCTCGGTCCAGAAACGGCGACGACCCTGTCCTGAAGCTGGGGTATCGCCCTTTCAATGGCCTGGGATATGGTGAGTATCTCACTCTGAACCTTGCAGAAGCCCTTGGTTAAAAATCCCACGTGCATCCGGGGAGTGACATGACGCGCCATCCTCTGGGCTATCTCATAGAGAAAGCGGGAGGGAGATGCGATGAGCGCCACCTCGGCTCCCTCGAGCGCTTCAGATAATACCCCATAGGCCGTTACATTGGGAGGGAGCTTTATTCCCGGAAGGAATTCATTCTCGCTTCTGCCGTTGATGGACGACACAACCGATTTTTCGTGCGCCCATATCCTTACCGCCACCTGAGGCCGTGACTCCGCAATGCTCTTGGCGACCGCGGTGCCCCAGGCGCCCGCTCCGATGATCGCTACCGTGTTTACCCGTGTCGTTTCGGATTCCATTATATTGAATCAATAACCATCAGGCCATTTGATATCTCCGCGTTGAGCCGTAAAGACTTTTCCGGCCTCAGCCGCGCTGCCGTGATTTGCTGCTCCCTCCTTTTTCTATTTCAGTGCATATTTAATAAAGAGGAATGATACGGTTCCATGCGAACACTTGCAGCATGTTGCCGCATATCATCAAAGAAGTCTCTGCAAAATCTGATTCTGATTATCACAGCGCGCCCGAAAACCCCGGAGCAGAGCTCCGGTGTTTTCGGGCGCGCAAAACATTTTGTGATAAAATACCCCGCAGCTTTGCTGCGCGGGTATTTTATACGTGATCCAGGTAATCCTTCAATTTCCTGGCACGGGTAGGATGGCGCAGGCGCCGCAGGGCCTTGGCCTCGATCTGCCGGATCCTCTCCCTGGTCACCTTGAAAACGTATCCCACCTCCTCCAGGGTATGGGAATAGCCGTCATCCAGCCCGAATCTCATGCGGATGACTTTCTGCTCACGCGCGGGGAGGGTCGACAGCACCGTATTTATCTGCTCGGACAAAAGACGGTAGGCCGCGGCGTTGGCCGGTGAATCCACCTCCTTGTCTTCGATGAAATCTCCGAGAAGGGAGTCCTCCTCCTCACCGACCGGGGTCTCGAGCGATATCGGCTCGCGCGCTACGTTTTTCACCGCCTTAACCTTGCCGACAATCCAGCCGAGCCGGTCTGAAAGCTCCTCAGGACTCGGCTCCCTGCCGAATTCCTGCTGGAAAAGCCTGGTTTCCCGCATCACCTTGTTGATCTGCTCGATCATGTGCACGGGGACCCGTATCGTCCTGGCCTGGTCTGAAATGGCCCTGGTTATGGCCTGCCGTATCCACCAGGTGGCGTACGTCGAGAACTTGTACCCTTTTTTGTATTCGAATTTATCCACCGCCTTTATGAGACCGATATTGCCTTCCTGTATCAGGTCAAAAAAATGCATGCCGCGGTTGGCGTACTTCTTGGCTATTGAGACTACAAGGCGCAGATTCGCGTTTATGAGCTCCTTCTTCGCGATGGAGATTTTCCGCTGTCCATTGTGTATCTGCTTGCCCCAATCCGTGATCTCGTCGGCGCTCGCGCCTGCTTCCTGCTCGATCCTCCTGATCTTACGCTCATGGTTCCGCACGTTCTTGATGACGTCGAGCAGCTCGTCCTTGTTCTTCAGAGAAAGCTCCTTGACGATCTTGCTTACGCCCTCGCTCTTTTCAAGCTTCCGGGCGATGTGCTTGAGATCCTTCAGGTCTTTGCGGTACTTCTTCTCGATTTTGCTGAAAAAATCGTACGTCTCCTGGATCCTGGCTACCATGGATTTAATCTTCGTCGACAGCTTGTTGATCTCATTGTCATTGATCTCAAGGTTCCTGATGGTTTTTTTGATGCTCTGGCGCGCCGCCCTGATCTTCTCGTTGTATTCCTCCGCCTTTTTGGAATCAGGATCGACCCTCTTCAGCCTGTTGGCCGTCTGGATGATCTTGTTGTCATCTTCTATTATGGATTTCATCGTCTCGTGGAATTTTTTCTCGAGCTTGTCCAGGTCGATCGATGAAAAATAATAAAGCCGGTTGATCTTGAGCACGTCGGTCAGCTTGATTTTGCCGCTTTTGATCTTCGAATAATTCTTGATCAGGTCATTGATCAGAAGGGAGGAATTATACACCGTCTCCTCGATCAGAATTTCCCCTTCCTCTATCCGCTTCGCCAGGTCCACCTCCTGATCGCCGGACAGGAGCGATACCTTGCCGATCTCCTTCAGGTAGAGGCGGATCGGATCGTCGACGTGGGAAGCCTCGGTCTGGGTCGAAACGCTCTTCTTGGATGATGTCCCCTTCTTTTTGACTCCGGATATCGAATGCTCTTTTCTGGTCGATTCCTCGACGACCTCGATCCCCAGCTGGTTCAGTAATATGAAGACATCGTCTATCTTTTCCGAATTGAGGAGTTTATCCGGTAGTATCTCGTTGATCTCGTCATAGGTCACCTCCCCGTTTTGCTTCCCCAATTCAATCAATTTCTTCACTTCAGGGACCGCATCCAATGTCATCTCTTTTTTACTCATATAAACAATTTTTCCTTTTTATATATTTTTGTTATGCAAAATTTCTCAAAGTTACAACCACTCATGAAAACTTGTTATAAATATAGTTTTTAAGCTTATCCCTTTCACGGCTAAGCACTTCGATTTCAATTTGAATATCTGTAATATATTTATCCGAACTACCCGCAGGAGGTGATTGAATTAACGCATAATAACGTTCTAATTTATCATCAATATCGCGAAGCTTCATATTAATATAAATTTCGGTATAGACGGCAGTGGGATTCTGCACCGGGTACTCATTGCCAAAAACCTGCCTTAAAAGGGCCGCTTCAGGACCTGAGGTGAAAAAATCAAATATCTTATCAGCGGTAAAACCCTTGTCCTCTGAATACAATTCTGAGAATTTTTTTAATATGTTGCGCGACACCTGGTCGGGTATCTCGTTTAGGTTGTAATCGATGACCGCCTTTTGTATCAAATCAGGATAGTGGCAGATGAGCTTGATTAAATCCCGGTAACTCCTCGTGATGATTTCGGACCGCTCGTTTCTTTCGACTGGAATGTGCGTGACCGCGGGCCGTCCTGAATCGTCCAGATATTTTTTAAAATCCGTCCTTACCGACTTTTCGTCAAAGCCGAGCATGGAGCTTATTTTTTTGATATATATGCTTCTCTCGGTTTCGAGCTTCAGATCCCTGATGACCCCGAAAAGCTGAAGCATGGTCCTGACCCGGTCTGTGTTGTTTTTCATAATATAGACGATCCTGAAATCGACCGGCTTCAGCGCGGAATCAACGACCGCCATGAAGGCGCGCCCTCCATGAGCATGTATAAAATCAAAGGGGTCGCCCTCAGCCAGCATGCCAATTTTGACGCTGACATTGGATTCCTTCGTCACGTCTATGGATCGGACCGCCGCATTGATTCCCGCGGAGTCTGCGTCAAACAGAAAAATGATCTCCATGCAGTAGCGTCCGAGCAGGGCGATCTGCTCTCCCGTGACCGCGGTGCCCATGGGCGCGACCACGTTGCATATGCCCGCCTGATGGCATCCGATCACGTCGAGATATCCTTCAACCACAATCGCCCGCTTCGTATCCCTTATGGACTCCATGGCCCTGTTCAGCCCGTACAGGGCGGCGCGTTTTTTAAAAACAGCTGATTCCGGCGAATTGATATATTTGCGGGGATCGTCCCCCAATGCCCTTCCGCCGAAGGCCACCACCGCTCCTCTGGTATCGATTATCGGAAACATAATGCGGTTCCTGAACATGTCGTAATATTCGCCGCTACTCCCCTGCCTCGCCTTAATGAGCCCGATCGAAGCCGCGATATCCTGCTCCATGCGCGATTTTATAATGCTTCCGGCCAGAAAATTCCACGAATCGGGCGCATACCCGATTGCAAAATCGCCGATGCTCGTATCCGTGACGCCCCTTCCGATGACGTACTCATATCCGGGTCTGCCCGCCGCAGACCTGATATGCCGGTGATACATATCCATGACCCTGGCGTTCAACTCGTATATCGCCTCGCGTATGCCTGAATCGCCTTTTTTTTCCTCTCCGATCTGTACCCCTACAAGCTCGGCCACGAATTTCACGCTGTCCGGGAAATCGAGGCGTTCGGCTTTGGATATAAAGCTGAAAATATTGCCTCCCTCATGGCAACCAAAACAATAAAATATCTGCTTGTCCGGAGAGACGGTGAAAGAAGGCGTTTTTTCTTTATGAAAAGGGCATAATCCGATGAAATTTTTGCCTTTTCTCTTCAGCGAGGGCACATATTTCTTAATAATATCCTGAATTACAACCCTATCACGAATCAGGTCTATCGTTTCAGGGGGAATATACAATGGAGCTCCTAATAATAATTTTTCAAAATTGCATAACTCTTCCTTCAGATAATCCGACGGGAGCGTACCTATGCATATCGATCCAAATTATTATACTGTTTATTTTATTTAAATATGTAACAAAAAAACGAACCAACGTCAATACTGAATACCATTAATTTAAAAAATAGTGTAATACGCGGGGTTATTGTCGATATTTTATCATATACGCGTGGTATTTGTATTGCTTCAACCGGCCGTTGCGGTAAAATGACACCGGCATATATGAGAAAAAGTAAGTAAGTATCGATTATCCGAATACTTGTGGCGAGGTAATGTATGGACAGGACCCTGGTACTCCTCATAATCGGAGGCTTTATCCTCTCAAGCGACTTTCATTCGATCATGCGCACATCACCCGTCCGGTCGAATGGTTATGCCTCGTATGCGAGCGATTCCAATGATGAGCGCACACGCCATCCTGCGCGGGTTTACCAATACCCGGAATTTTACCGCGGCATGTATCTGACCGTTGCTTCGGCGAACAATTTTCAGAAGCTCCGGTATTTCGTCGAGAAAGCCATATCCTCGAATATCAATACCCTGGTCCTCGACGTGCAGAGCGCGAGGAACGCCGCGTGTATGGTGCCTGAGTCCCACGTCCGATACTGCATTGACCATGGTATACATCCGATTGCACGGATCGTCGTGTTTCCCGACGGATTGAGGAGATACCCTGTTCCCCCAAGATATCTTGAGGACAAGCTTTCGATCGCGGAGGATGCATGCCGTAAAGGCTTCAGGGAAATACAGTTCGATTACATACGCTTTCACGACTCCGGCAGTACCAGGCGTCTGACCTATGCCCAGCGCTACCGGTTCATCGAAGGTTTTCTGTCCGAAGCGAGAAACAGGGTGAAAAACTACAATGTAAGAATAGCCGTGGACGTGTTCGGGAGGGTGCCGCTGAATACCGATGACATCATCGGCCAGAAGATCGAAAGCCTCGATAAGGTCGTGGACATGATATGCCCCATGGCGTATCCGTCTCATTATACTTGGAGCAGGAAGTATTACAGCGATCCGTACTATACGGTCCGCAAAACCTCGACGCAGGCGAGGCTCAGGACCAGAAATGCGATTATCGTGACCTACATCCAGGCCTTCAGGATGAAGATGATGGGGATTCCATTTGAAAAATACCTGTTCGAGGAGCTTAAGGCGGTGCGTGATTCAGGGATCAGGGGCTTTATTTTGTGGAACGCGCGACAGGATTACGACATACCGCTCGACGTGGTGAAAAGCTTCTACTCAAAGGGGGTTTCAGAAAAGGAACGGTCCGATTTCCTGCTGATCGACTAATTAATTCCCGTACTCACGTGGAAGATGGAGCTTCTGTTTCGCGTTGATCTCAGCTCGACCGTAACGGCCCCGTCCTCGGGAAGATTGAAATACACGTAATTCGGCCTGGGCTGTTCTATGTTGTTCAACTTGACATATCTTCCCGCTTTCTTATCAAGCACCCATTTCACCACGATTACCAGATGGCGGTTGGGAGTTAGCAGCGCCTCGAAGGTCTTCTCCTGAGATTCGAGACCTGTGGTGGTCCTGCCCTCCTCCGCCTTGTCGATGAATACCCTGTAATACGCCCTCCTGTCGTTTTCCGGATTGTTAATGCCCGTGTCATATCCGACAAATTTAAAATTGTATTTATCCGGTTTCCGGTATACGCCGAACTCTTTTTCCCGTTCCGCGGTCGAGCACATGAACAACACGGACAAAAGAAAAAACACGATCACACACCGTACATGCCTCATTGCGCTCCTCTGAGTATGATTGTATAAGGATTATCATAATTTTCGGCAATTGACTCGACAATTATATACGTTTTTTTGTCTATCATTTCAGAAAATACTACACTTCTGTTACCCCGTACGGAATAGCTCTTGATAATGTACCCCATCGGATCCGTAATCGACACCCTGATCCTTCCGCCCTTGACCCCCTGCACCTCGAACTTCTCCCTGATACGCGTATTGGACGTGACGAGAAAATAGTCCTTGTCGTGCCGGGAGGATATGTATCCGGTTGTAACCCTTCCCCGTATGGCATTCGCCTGTGAAATATCATTGTTCGGCTCCTGCTCCTGGTTCTCTATCTCCTTGAAAGGGGTAACGGACAATACATAGTCCCCCTTCGGGAGCGCGGCGGTCATTTTTGCCGAAACCTCAATGTAAAAATCGCGCTCGGAATAAAAATTCGGGAACACCTCCCGCCCCCCGGCGCCCGAGTTATTCACATCGATAATCTTCTCCTTGTCGCTGTTGTAGAGGGTGAAGAGGACGTCCATATCCTCAGGCGGCCTGAGCTCGATCCGGTATATACCCGGACCGCTCACCTGATACCGGAACATGTCGCGGTCTTCCCTTGAGTTGATTGTTCCGGTAATGAGGTTGTTTACGATCGTATTGGCGCTTTCAAAATCGTCGTTGCGTTCCATCTCGACCCCGGGATCGCGCTCCCTTGTCGTTGCGGTCAGGCTGTAGGGCTCGTCATTGTTCGAGGCATAGTTCTTAGAGGCGACCATGATATAATACCTGCCGGATTTCTTGATGCCCGTCCCGCCGATCGCCTCAGGCTCCCCGGCCACGCCATTGTCAGACGTCGCCAGCTCCTTTCCCTTTTCATCGTATAGCGAAAGAATGGAGTCGACGCCGCTGACTCCGGTAAGGCTCACATCCATAAGCATCGGTACGTCCGACGTGAGATCGACATCTATCGCAAACCAGTCATCCTCGCGGTTGGGATGTTCCTTGTCGGTGTTCATCCAGTTGAACGCGGGCGAGAAAAATCCGGTCACCTCTCTTCCCGCATCAATGCGGTTGGCTTCATCCATGGTGTCGTTGGGCTCCGACTCCTCGGCGATAGCCTCCCTGCTCTTCAACGCCAGCTCATACGGCGACTCCCTGTTCTCTTTTTTGGGATCCCGTTCGCTCTGAAAAATTTCGATGAAATACGTTCCGGGTTCAGTAGATAAATTTGCAAACCGCTCGGGAGAAGATTTCCTGTTATCGTCTATCCATTTGATCATCTGCGGTTCACGGGCTCCCTTCCAGATTTTAACCGCCAGGTTGATCCCTCTCACCCCTGAGAGCCTCAGATCGATGATGCGGCTTTCGTCCATATGCAAAACGTAATAATCCCTGTCAGTGGGGCCGTCCATGTATCCGATAATCCTCGCATCCCGGTCGATCTCGTTGGCCTCGGCGAAAAAATTGTTCGGCTCTTTCTCGCTTCGTTCATTTTTGGAGCAGGAATGAAGCGCAACGATCAGCAACAGTACGGCTGCAGCATGCGCGCTTCTGATAAACAATTTGCAGGGAATTTTCATGTATGATTTTTTTAAAAGATTAGATTTTGGCAATATTCATATATATGTTTAGCGGCACCGAATGGTATTGTCAAACAGAATTTTAGCGTAACATCAATGCGGTTTCCACTGAACATCGGCCGCATGCCAGGGTATGAATTAAATTTCTGGTAATTCTTCGTTACTCAGGATAATGGAACCGCCGGTGGACGCACCATCAACGTTTATCGGCGTGAATCGGCGGTTATCACCACCCCTTTCCTATATACATACTGCGTTCATATGCCGCCGAACATGACGAGATGAATTAATCTGGAAATGAAAAATGCGCCGGTTATAAGAAAAAAAGGGAAGGTCACGAAAATCCCCAGAAACTCCTCCTGCCGTATGATGCCCCGTTCGTACACCTTCTTCCCGAAATAATTAAGGTGATACCAGTTCGGGTCTTTCATCCTCCTGTATATGTTCCTGAAAATCATCAATTTTATGATCAGTAGCAGTACGGCGATGAAGCCGGACAGAAGCCATAAAAAAACGCTCAGCTTCACCTGTTTTATTATCAGCGGTTTCGTCAGGGCTATGACCGCAAGAGCCAGCGAGATGCCCAGGTTCATCACCACGGCGGCTATGAACCAGTAAAAAAAAATCCTGTCCCTGCTTTTGATGTATAGGATGATGATGACGATATGAAAGGTAAACGAGGCGATCAAAAGAAGCAATAGGCCGTAGATGATCATGCAAGGCTACTTTTGCTGTTTCTCTTCAATTTTTTTAAGCCACAATCTCGCCGATTCGTTCCGGGCATCGGCCTTGAGGGCCTTTTCCGCGTACAAGCGGGCCTTGCTGAAATTGTCGTGCTTGTAATACAGCTTGGACAATGCCAGGTATGCATCTGAATTGGAGGGATCTACCTCAACCGCTTTGAGAAAAGCCTCCCGCGCCGCCTTGTCGTTCGGATTCGACCATCTGCTGTAGAACATCCCGAGAATGTAGTTCAGCCTGCCGGACTCGGAATATATCCGGAGCCCCTCCTTGCAATACCTGATCCCGTCCTCCCGGTATTCCTGCCTGAGCCGCGCTGGCGTGAAGGATTCATACACCTGTTTGTACATGATCTCGGCCATGTTTCGCAGCAGCCCGAACCGGTCACTCTTGTCGTACATCTGGTGCATATGTGCGTAGCTGTCCTGAAATTCGCGTAATGCGAAGCGGTACAGGCCCTGCTTTTTATAAATCAGCCCCAGGGCGTAATGTGCGTTGGGATTGTCCGGATCGAGCTTGATCGCGAGATTATATTCCTCTATGGCCTCTCCCTCTTTACCGGTATTTTCATAGTAATCCCCGCGCGCCTTGTAAATGTACGAGTATTTTGAGTTTTCATTTTTTGCGAGCCGCACCACGCGTTCTCCCACCTTCCCGAGCCTGAAATTACCATAACCCACGAGCATCTCGCCGAAGGACTCGCTTTTGAACAAGGTCTTGACCTTCATCTTGGCCACGATCAGATTCTTGTCGTCGATGACGAACAGGGTGTCGCCCTCATCGATACCCGCCGCATCATAAAGCCTGACCGTGGCCTGGCTCTTATCCTGGGCATGACCGAGAAGGTCTTTTTTATCATATTCTTCCCTCGCGGAATAAGAGATGACCTTTCCCTTTACCATCGCGGCCATTCCCTTGACATCGTCTCTGCTTGAGAAGATCGTAATCCTGGGTTGTCCTCCATGCAGAAGCGTGGCCCCCTGAACCGGGAGGGCAAGAAGCGCCGCAAAGATGATCTTGATAATTTTGGTACTCAAGGTAAAAACCTCAATGGGTTCAGGGGTGTTACGTACTTCCTCAGCTCGAAATGGAGGTGCGCGCCGGTGACTGCTCCGGTCATTCCGGAATACGCGATGGTGTCGCCCTTCTTCACCACGCGGTCCACCGGTGCCAGGTTCTTGCTGTTATGCGCGTACACGGATATATAACCGCCCCGATGGCGGATAATGACGACGTTCCCGTACCCCGGCTTCCACCCGCTGAATATTATCCTGCCGTTTGAGACGGCGTGCACCGGCGTGCCCATGTTCGCGCTGATATCGATGCCGCAATGGAACCTTCTCCTGCCTGACAGGGGATCGGTCCGGTTGCCGAAGCCAGAGGTGATCCTTCCCCTCAGGGGCCAGACAAGACCCCGCAGACCGGCGGCGACGAAAGCCGTTTCATTTATTTGTGCGGGCGTTCCGGTATGCCGCTTTACCGGTCCGCGCGCGTCGGGAAGAAATATTCTCTGGCCCGGGCGTATCAGGCCGGCATCCAGCCGGTTATGCGCAAGCACCTTTTTTACCGAGGCGCGGTAGCGGGCCGCTATCATGGAAACCGTATCCCCCTTCTTAACCTGATAATATACACCGTTCCTTGTGGGGACGAGGATATTCCGACCCGGCCTGAGCATATCCGGATCATTGATACCATTGATCTCTATGACGAGGCGGTGGTCCGACCCGAACCTTCTTGCGATGTTCCAGAGGTTGTCCGTCTTCCTGATTCTATAACGCAACATGTGCCAACGGGGATCTTTGGCGGCCAGTTCGTTGAACCTCGTCATATCCTTTTTCAGCGTTGACCCGGCGTCCCCCTCCCGTTTGATGACTTCATGATCCGCTATTGCGTCGTCAAAGGAGTCGTCATATATTATCCGTCCTTCAGAATCGACTTCCCCTTCTGTTGGGGGGCTTTCGGATTCCATCTCTATGCCACGTATGATTATCGCATCCTCGAGCCTTATCGCATCATCGATGTTACCACCGCTGCATCCTGATAGTAAGAATGCCGCCGATAACGAGCCCCCCATGAAAAGGAGCGCCGCCGCCTTCATGATGAAATTTTTTTTCATACTTATGAAATCGGAATCTGGAACTATTATCTTTAAATCCAAACCCGAAAGAAATCATTTTTCACCAATAAAGGCCGCACTAGGTGCCGTGTTCTCGAAACCGCCAGTCAATCCCCTTTTTACTCAGATATTCTTCAAACTGATCGAGAGAGGAAAATCTGAGTATGTAGGGAGAATCATAATACTCGCACTCCCCCTGGCCCATGCCATGCCTCCGGCATATCCTCGGCCGGTTTTCATATATTCGGCAATTCCGGTCCGCGGACAGATGCTCGCACCTGGCCCTGAACTCAACGTGCCACTTCCTGTCGTGATCCACGAATACGAACACGTTCTCGTGTGACAGATACCACCTGATGTTATCGTAATCTGTTTTCGTCGAAGGCTTGCCGATCTCAATGGCCGTATATTCGCAGCATTTGGCCCCGCATTCATCGCAGGGCGGCTTGAAAACGTGCCTGTTTTTTTTCATATCCGTTCCTCAGCCGCAGGCCACTGAAAAGGCGCAGTGCACTGCGTCACTGCTATGCGGAACCCGCCGGTTTTTTCGCCTCACGGATATACCGAAGTATGTCTGTCGCTTTCATGGCATCGCTCCCCGTTGCCGCGCGGTGCAAATCAGAGGCCTTCCCGTGTACATACGCCCCGAATGCGGCCGCGTGCAAGCACGTAAGCTTCCTGAGCAGAAGGGAGCCGATAATGCCGGAAAGAACATCGCCGGAGCCGGCCGTGGCCAGGGCGGCAGAACCGGTCGTGTTAACCGTGTATCGCACGCCGTCCGACACTATGCTCGCCGGCCCCTTCAACAAAGCCGTGCAGGATATCCCCCGGCCCAGCTCGCCGGCGCTGAGAAGCCTGTTGTTCCTGATCCGGTCCAGCGGAACTCCGGAAATTCTCGACGCCTCCATGAAATGCGGCGTCACGATGAATTCCGTAGCCGCATCAAGGGCGCGCGTCTTCAGGAACTCGGCGAGATGGAACAGGCCGTCCCCGTCGATGAGCGCCCTTTGTATGCCGTAGTCGTGAATGTGGTCCATTATGACGTCAAATACGGCCCGTGAAAAAGGAGTGCGTCCCATACCAGGCCCTATGACGAGGGCGTTGTACCTTCTCGAATTAAAAATCTCGGCAAGTCTCCTTCCAAGTTGAGGGCCCGGGAATTCCCCGTCTCCGGAACCCTCGGGCAGGGGAATGGTGATGAGCTCCGGGATCCTTCCCGCAATGATGTCCCTGCTTGAAGCCGAGCAGACCAGGCTCACCAGCCCCACACCGGTTTCAAGCGCGGCCATGGCGGTCATCATGATCGCTCCCTCCATGCCGTCAAATCCGCCCACGAGCAGGAGATGCCCCTTTTCCGCCTTGTGAGTATCCGCTGCCGTGGCGAATTCAGTTTCGATCTCGTATATCCCGTTCTCCCTGAAAAATTCCTCATCCGCGAGATCGATCGTGAGCTGATCGGAGCGGGTGAGCGACGCAGGAAAACCGATGTCCGCCACATGTAGAACGCCCGCGTATTGTGCGCCTGGATAGGTGACGAGAGAGATTTTGGGAAGGCCGATCGTCACGGTGACGTCTGAGATCACCGCCTCGCCCCGGGGCGCCTCCCCGTCAGAGCCAAGGCCGCTCGGAACGTCCACGCTCAGTACGGGCAGATCGGAATCGTTTATAGCCTGAATCAAATCCGCGACACCCCCCCTGGCCTCGCCCGAGAAACCGGTGCCGAGCATTGCGTCCACGATCAGGCCGTATCCGCCCAGGTCCAGACCGGCCGCGCCCGGTTCCGCGACTTGAATGACCCGGATGCCTGATTTGACGCATATGTCGTGATAAATCATCGCGGTATCCGAGATCCTTGAAGAGCTGCCGACCAGAAACACGTCAGCCAGCCTCCCGCTGTTGGTGAGGTAGTAGGCCGCCGCAAAGCCGTCGCCGCCGTTGTTTCCGGTACCCGAAAAAACGGCGATGCGCCGCACCCCCGGCATGCGGCCTGCAATGTAATCGGCCACGGCCCTGCCCGCAAGCCCCATGAGGAGCGCGGCGGGCACGCCCCGCTCCTCAATGGTGATGCGGTCAACCTCGGCCATCTGGGCGGCGGTCACCACCTTCATGCCGTTACTCCCACCTTATGATCTCGACGCCGCTTCTGAGCACATGGTACGAATATAAGCCGCCGGCCTCATCCAAGAATATCTTCGAGTAGTAGCTCTTTCTGGAATCCAGATTCATATATACGTTGTTGATGATCGCGCCATCCAGGTTGGCCACCTCGAATTTCACGTGGTCATTGTCGACGTTCCACAGATACATATACCTGTCGTCGACGATGTCGAAGAGCACGTTTTTGGGATCGGGGATCTCCAGAACGACCCTCTCCGTTTTGCCGCTGGCAAGTGAATATTCGAAAATTTTTATGTACTTGAGGCGAAGCTCGTGGTAGTAGGTCACTGATATCAATGCCTTGTCGCCGGTAGCAAACATCTTGACATTATCGATCTTCCCTTCGTACACGACGCCCTCGTCAGGGTCCTTGTCCGTAAAGCCGATCGTCCCCAGATTGGCGAAAAAATCCCTCTTCCTTCCTTTAAACCGGTATATGCTCCACGAATCGGCGGAGCGCGACAGCACCAGAAGGCGGCCCATCGCATCGACCGAGAGCTTCTCGATGTGATAAAAGGGAAGGTCCGGCGTCCCCTTCTGGCCGAGGGTGTACTGGAGCTCACCCTTCCGGTTAAACACGAGGATGAACGAGGGTGAAAAATCGATACTGTCCGCGGTGCTGTCCCGGTCGGCGCCTCTGGCCGTGGATATGGTGGAAAACTTGTTCTGTACGTATAGGTTCCGGTCGCCGTCAATGGTGAAATAGCCGATGGAGCCGAAATTGAATTTTTCGGCAGGCGCGTTCTTCGCATCAAGGCCCTTCAGGGAGCCGATGATCAGTTCGACCTCGCCGTCCGGCTTCATGATCTGGATGCGCTTCAGCTCGTTGTCCGCCACGCAGACCATTCCGCCGAAGACCCCCACCCCGATAGTGAGCTCCTCAATGCCGTACTCGTCGATCTTAAGCGCCGCCTCCCCCTGGCCTGATCCGTTCTTGATGAAGGCAAACCGCCGGGGCTTGAGGGTCGTCGACTTCCAGAGCTGGCAGCCCGTCAATGCGGTGACGAGCACGATTATCGGTATCGCACGAATTTTCATATGGCATCCGAAGCTGCGGAAGGACGCAGGAGCCGACGTCCTTCTGGGCGTTTACGGCGATTAGTAGCAGCGGGGTTATAATTTTCAAGATAAATTTAAGGG
>CAZHAD010000023.1:0-4980 GCA_964529965.1 uncultured Leptospirales bacterium
TTGAGATCGCTCTCCGCTATGAGAAAATAATCCCTTCCCTTTGATTTCGAAAAGGCCTCCACCCGTTCGGCCAGCTCCGACAGGATGTGCACGGCGCTCATGTCCACTATCCCGTGCACGGCGTCGAGCCTCAGGCCGTCGATATGATAGTTTTCGAGCCAGTACAGGGCGTTTTGGATGAAGAAATTCCTCACGCCGTCGCTGTATTCGCCGTCGTAGTTGATCGCGCTCCCCCACGGCGTTCGGTACCGTGAGCTGAGGTACGGCCCGAAGTCGGGCAGATAATTCCCTTCCGGCCCAAGGTGATTGTAGACCACGTCCAGAATGACCGCCAGCCCTTTCACGTGGCAGGCGTCCGCCAGGCGCTTCAATGCGTCAGGGCCGCCATATGAATTCTGGACCGCGTAGGGGTAGGCGCCGTCGTAGCCCCAGTTGCGCGCTCCGGGGAACTGGGCAACGGGCATTATCTCGATTGCACTGATCCCCAGGTCCCTGAGCGCGTCAAGCCTCGGGATTACGGCGTCGAATGTACCCTCCGGGGTAAACGCGCCGACGTGCAACTCGTACATGATATATTTCTCCAGGGGGATCCCCTTCCATGAGCGGTCGTTCCATGAGAACCCGCCGTGGTCGACCGCCTGCGAGGGCTCGTGGACTCCGTCAGGCTGGTAATTCGAGGCCGGGTCAGGCCGTGCCAGAGAACCGTTGATAATATACTGGTACCGGCAGCCCATGCCCGCGCCCTCGGCGGTCGTGCGCCAGTATCCTTTTTCTTCCCGAGACATTGGGATTTCTTTCCGGGGCGATCCGGTGATTCTCAATGACATCCGTTCGGCAAGGGGCGCCCACACGGTGAATTCGCAAGTATTGTTCCCCAGACACTTCGCCCCGATTTCAATGTCCCTGCCCATAGCACAAATATGCGCCCTGTTTATTAAGATGACTTCCGCCAAGGTTTACCTGATATGTTTACGTGTAACTCCTCTTTCATGCCCCTTGCGGGTGGGACACGGCGGTACAATGAAAGGAATGTGCTGCTTGTAAGATAACAAGAAAGTTAAATGTACGTCAATTTAATTTTAGTAGGTCCCAGGCCTTGTGAGCCCTGCTTGCAACATTTCTTCAATTGTCGAGCATACGAGCGATGCATATTTCATGTGTCTAATAATTTATGGTTGAAGAAATACTCCAGCGTGGCATGGTCTATCGATGGCGCGCATCGGAGGTTGTATGAGTGATATGAATTACTCCAACAGGGATAGAAATATTGAAATGTTACTTATTGCCCCATGCGGGATGAACTGCGGCGTGTGCCGGGCGTATCTGAGGAGGCGAAATAAATGCCCCGGTTGCAGAGGCAGTGACGCGGGCAAGCCCGTTACCAGACTGGAATGCGGGATCAAGACCTGTGAAGTATTTCAAAAAACAAAGTCAAAATTCTGTTTTCAATGTGAGGAGTTTCCCTGCGATACATTGGGGCACCTGGATAAGAGATATCGAACCCGATATAGCATGAGCATGATTGAGAATCTTGAGAGCATAAAAAAGTCAGGAATACAAAAATTTATCAGAAATGATAGAGTAAGATGGACTTGTCCTGAATGTGGAGGCGTTATCTGCGTGCACACGAGGCGTTGTATCATTTGCGGTGCGGTAAAAAATAATGAGGGTTGAAGCACCGTCGGACTGAGACCGGAAAGGATGTTGCCAATCGAAAGAGCGGATGTTTTTGACTATTTTTTCGAATTCATGCTTCTAAACCTTTTCCCACTTTTCCTTGATTCTTTTTAATATTTCAACATCCGCCACATAACTTTCATAATATCCGCAATTGGCGCAAATTTTAACCAAACGGTCGGTAGCGGGCGTGAAAACCGAAAGTTCCCGAACGTATATTTTTTTTTCTCCGGATACGATACCGTTAATTTTTTGGAATATTTCCGTAGAGCCGCAATGTGGACAGGTTTTCATATTTTAGTCCTTTCAGGGAGTGCAGCCAGGCTTTCGCGGCTTCCAATAGGCCTATCGACCGGTAAAAGCAATATTGGTTAAAATTTATCGGGTGTATCCGACGACGGCCAATCGGAGAACGGAAAGGGTTTCTCCTCCCGGTTATAGGCCAGGTAAAGAAGTATTTCATAAATATATGCCGAGATCTGGCTGCTGAAATGCAGCAGACGGCTGTTGGCTGATCCGGTTATCAGTGAAAATAAAACCTGGATGAACACGATCGTCCATAAAACAAAAACGGCGGTTCCGTAAATAATTGAAAAAAGAATCATGAAGAGGAGGCGGATCCATGAACTTGAGTTTTTCAGATTTTTTTTGATGTCTTTATCCATGAGAGCCTTATTTTTGCTTCTATATCAGCCGTTTCCATTAAATTGTATTTAACGATACGTCACGGCTAAATGATGGACGCTTTGAGTCAGTGCCGTCAACCATAATTCAATAGGAATTGATGAAATTGTGCTGTTAATTCACGGAATATTGAAACAGCGATGCAGGAAGCCTCAGCCGTTTTTCCTACGCTCTCAATCCGAGCGTTAACCTGACCGCTATCAGCATCGTTTTAACGAGTCCGTGCTTTCTGCGCAGAATTTTCGCATAGAGCGCCGCGTCGTTTTTCGGCGGAACAACGGGTTTTCTTTTTCTTTTTAACATGATTGCGCCCTCCGGACATGCAGATACACACAGGCCGCACCCGATGCATCTGCCCCTGTCGATATACCGGACCGCATCTTCGATGACCGTCGCGTTCATCTGGCACCGGCCTTTGCAGGCCCCGCATCCGCTGCACCTGTCCGGATTTATCACGGCGAAATAGTTAGTGCTGAAAAGATCCGCGGGCCTGGGGAACTTCTTAGCCGACACCAGTATCTCGCAGCAGTCGCCGCAGCAACAGCACATTACCATCGGGTCCCGGGAATTTCCCAGCTGCACCACGAGCCCCTCTTTTTCCGCGCGGTCCAGAATCGTGAATATTTCTTCTTTCGTCGCGGGACGGTTTACGCCGTACCGGGCGAAGATCCCGGTCGTCCGCGGAAAGGTTATGCAAGTTTCCCGTACATCGGTCACCGCACACCGTTCCCCCATCAGGTCCTTCCGCTGCTTGCAGATGCAGTTCATGAGCCCGAACTGACCCTCGGTATTTTGGACTATATCGAGGACATCGTCATATGAGGCGATTTGCAGGGAGCCGGAAACATCTCTGTTGATCGGCACCGCCCGGAGCTGAGGTATTTTTGTCCTGTGCATTTCACGGGCGAAGGCGCCGGAGGTATACAGGAAAGAATCCCGCGCGAATTCCCCGGTCATCCTGTCCACTTGGAGCTCGAACATTCCTACTACGAATTGTAAGAGACTGTAATACAGGCGTCCTTTCCGGCTGCGCTGGAGGATGGCCCCCTTGTCTGCCAGGTTTTTAAGAATTTCCTCAGCTTCATTGCGCGAATAGCTCAACCCGGCCTTTTTGATTCTCCGGTAAATCCGGTCCGCCGCTTCAGGAATAATGTTCAGATGGAGCGCGACTTTTGCCTCGTGCAGATCAAAGAGGTGCTTGAGTATTCTCATCTCCTCTCCCGTATCGCTCCGCGGCATGCCCACCGGCATTTTATCGTGCCGACTTCTCAGCATTTCGTACACGGCGTCGTTTTGATGATCTTCCATAGTGCGCGTATTCCCTCCATGAGGTTCGAAAACTGTAATTTAAGCGGGATCGGCCTCCCACGATGATCGAGCCCAGGGAGGACCTCTTCAACCGACGCGTATCGCGTGTCGACTCAATAGGTCCTTCAGCCACCGGACCATGTCCGGACCCTTGAAGAAGGGTCTGTCCTTCATCAATGCGATGAATTCGTTATAGGCGTCCTCGAAATCCCTGATGTATCTGCCGGCCATGTCCCTTATCTTGCCGTACGATTCATGATTTGCAAGCAGATCATTCCGGTCGATTATGCCGGCCTTGATCATCAGGTCGGTCTGACGGCCGCAGGTGCAGGGATTCCCCTCTTTTAGGAGGCCGCACTTCGAGTTGAAAAATTCGTACACCTTTTTTCTTGAGCGCGAGAGGATCTTCCGGTAATTGTCCCGGGAGATTTCGCAAATTTCCGCACCCACGCGGTCGGGGGCGTCGAAAAACGTCCCCAGAACGAAGACAAGCCTTTCCCTTCTGGACAGGCAAAGAAGGATGCAGAGCGCACAGGATATCTTCGTCTCCTCGTCCATCAGCGGTCCTCCCGATGATTCGTTCCTATTCGTATCGGGACGAAACTCGATCTTTTCCGCCTCTTCCGATACTGAGGAGAACGACCTGAAGAGCCGTTCGTTCCGACTCTCTTTCATGTTGATAAAGTGGTTGGCGGCGATACGATAGAGCCAGGTCCTGAAGGAGGCCCTGTTCCGGTCGTACGTCGAGAGTTTCGTGATCATTTTTATCAGGATTTCCTGCGTGATATCCTCGGCAGTGTCCGGATCCCCGCACATGTTGAGCGAGATATTGTACATCCATGACTGGTGTCGCAGCACGAGGGCTTCCAGCGCTTCGTTGTCGCCGTTCAACGCGCGGTCGATATACTCCGCGTCACCGGTCCGCCGGTCGGTGCGCTCCCTGAAGGGGTTGCCATGTTTGTCCATAATTGCATTGAATCATCTCCGTTCATTTACTGATACCGATAAATACGAATTCTGTGACATGAAATCCTCCGTAAATCGTTATGCCGGTATTGTCGAATAAATCAACTTTTTTAATGGATGCGCCCAAAAGGATTCGGAGACTTCATCCGAGGCGCATGCCCGCGAGGCGGTAGAGCTCGAAGAAGTGATGAACCGGCCCGTGTCCTTTTCCGATGGCCAGGCCCTCCCGTAGGGCTCCCGTAACATAATCCTTGGCCTGCGCAACCGCATCGTACACGCCGAGATTTTTCGCCAGCCCCGCCGCGATTGCGGATGCGAACGTGCACCCGGTGCCGTGGGTGTGCG
>CAZHAD010000023.1:5080-37014 GCA_964529965.1 uncultured Leptospirales bacterium
AACGTGGAGCGAAAGCTCAAGGGCCGCACGATCTGGATGGTGAACTCTACCGCCCGCGGAGGCGGCGTGGCCGAGATGCTCCCCGGGATGATCGCTCTTATGAATGATCTCGGCATCGATACGAGATGGGCGGTGATCAACTCCGACCGCCAGGAGTTTTTCCGCCTGACCAAACGCATCCACAACATGATCCATGGAGACGCGTCCGCGGGCATTGAATTCGGGCCCGCTGACGCTGAATTGTACGAGGCGGTCAACCGGGAGAACGCCGGCTCCTTCGCGGGGCATATCAAGAAGGACGACGTGCTTATCGTCCATGATCCGCAGCCGCTTCCGCTCGGCAGAATCATGAGCAAAGAGCACGGCATGTTCGTCGTGTGGCGGTGCCATATAGGCCTTGACCGGCATACGGACGCCACCGCTTCGGTCTGGCGCTTCCTCAGGCCCTTTGTCGATGGATACCGTCATGCGATTTTCACCGCGCCTGAATACGTTCCCGATTATCTGGGGGACAGGTCCTCGATCATCCACCCGGCCATCGATCCCCTCTCGCACAAGAACCAGGAGCTCATGGTGCCCAAGCTGACCGGTATACTCTGCAACAGCGGATTGCTTCCCTCGTATGAGCCGGTGACCACCCCTGATTACCGGGAAAAGGTGAAGATGCTCCTGCCTGACGGGACGAGCTCGGCGCCCGGAGAGATCGGCCTCCTGTTCAGACCGGTCATCGTTCAGATATCGCGATGGGACCGTCTCAAGGGATGGCTCCCCCTGCTTGAAGGATTCGTCCGCCTCAAAAGGGACGCGGAGCGCCGCAACGAAAGCCGCAAGAGCGGCCGCAGGAAAAGGCGCGTCGAGCTGGCGCGACTCGTCCTGGCTGGACCTGACCCGAGCGCGGTGGCGGACGATCCTGAGGGTGTCGAGGTGCTGCAGGAGGTCTTCGGGCGCTACGCGGACATCGAATACGATATCCGCAGGGACATCGCGATCCTGCTTCTTCCGATGGGCTCCATCAAGGAGAACATGCTGATCGTCAACGCGATTCAGCGGTGCGCCACGGTCGTCGTGCAGAACTCGATTCAGGAGGGGTTCGGGCTGACGGCGACCGAGGCGATGTGGAAGCGAAAGCCCGTGCTCGGTTCGTCTGCGTGCGGCATCCGCCAGCAGATCAGGGACGGCGAGGACGGCCTGCTGACCGGCGACCCCGAAGACCCGGTGGAGATTTCGAAAAAGCTGCGCCTGATGCTTGACGACACGCGCTTGGCGTACAACCTGGGCCGGAGCGCCCAGCGCCGGGTATACGACCATTTTCTGATATTCCGCCAGATCGCGGCATACCTCGACCTGCTCGGGCGGCTGTTGTAGCGGTTGCAGCTGTCCCGATCTTTTTGCCCGGTTTGACAGCGAAAATCATTGACATAATTTTTAAAGGATGGTAAGGTCTGTTAATTTCTGAGGCATGGAGTAAAATATGAAAAGAACTTTATGCATCATGCTGCTTATTCTGACCTCGGGCGCGTTCATTTATGCGCAGGAAGCGAAATCAGGGAAGACGGCCAGGGAATATATAACGGACCTGTCATCGAGCGGCGATGAGAACACGATCATCCAGGCCGAGCGGTGGCTCGGCGAGAAAAAGGTCAAGGACGCCGTTCCCGGACTGATAAACCTTCTGTCCGACAAAAGGGAAACCGTCAGGATCGAGGCAGCCGTGGCCCTGGGGCTGATCGGCGAGGAGAGCTCGGTGGACGCCCTCGACAGCGCCCTGCTCAATGACGAGAGCCCGCAGGTGAGGTACGCGGCCATGCTCGCGACCATGAGAATCGGCTCGAAAAAATCGATCGAGGCGTATAAGCAAAGCAAGGAAAAGGAAACCGATCCCTTTATCAAGGACCTGCTCGCAAAAATGGAGGACAAGCTGAAAGGAAAGTGAGCCTGTCCGGGATTTCAGACAGGGCTGGCCTAAGGCATGTTGTGTCGTCCATCGCAGTATGCTTTTTATAGCAGCGCGCGAATACCTCCGTAAAGGCGGGATTAATTCCGCCTATTAACGTATGAGAGCGCAACTGATACAAAAAAACTCAGCAGCTTGCTGCAGAGTTTTTTATCACATCGCGTCCGCTCTTTCCGGTAGGAAAGCCTATAAACCCCGTCCCAAGCTCCGGGGATGAGGCGCAAAACATTATGTGAAAAAATACCCCGTCCCGACTAGTCGGGACGGGGTGGGTATTTTATTTTATCCGGGGACAAAAAGGATTTCCGGCGATTCCGGTATTCAAAGAGGGAACGGTCTGTCCGTGCCGGTATTTATCCCTGAATTTTCCGGAGCGGACGTGGATCCAATCGATATTAATGGTTTTGTAATTTCCAGGTGTAATACGATGAAGGATAAAGACGTTAAATATATCGTGTTCGATGTCGAGTCCGTTCCCGATCCACGGCTGATCGCGCGCGTGAAATATCCGGAAGAGGGCCTCGATGGACCGGACGCGGTGAAAAGGTTCCAGGAAGAGGTGCTCGAGACGAGCGGTGGCGCATCGGATTTCATACCGGTGACGTTCCAGTATCCTGTTTCCATCTGTGTGGCCAAGGTGCGGCACGATTTCACTCTCATCGACGTGGTGTGCCTGGATGACCCTGAATTCAGGCCGGACGAGATGGTGCGCCTTTTCTGGCTCGGCGTCGAGGAGGTGTACGAGGCGGCGTCATTGGTCACCTTCAACGGCAGGGGGTTCGATATTCCGCTCCTGGAGCTCATGGCGTACCGGTACGGGTATACGGCAAAGCGGCATTTCAGGGACAAGTTCGCGGGCAGATACCGCTTCGGGCCCAAGCACATCGACCTCCATGACTGGCTCTCCAACTACGGCGCCATACGGATGCACGGAGGTCTGAACCTGCTCGCCAAGGTGATCGGCAAGCCGGGAAAGACCTGGGCCAGGGGGGACGAGGTCTATCCAATGTTTCTCGAGGGCAGGCTCCGGGAAATCAACGACTATTGCATCAATGACGTGCTCGATACCTATTTCGTGTTTCTGAGAACGCGGGTGCTCACCGGCGAGATTTCGCTGGTCCAGGAGCAGGACCTCGTGAAATCCGCCAGGAATTTTCTGGAGGCTAACCGGGAGCGCGTGCCCGCGGTGAAGGCGTATCTCGCCAACTGGGGGGACTGGGAGCCCTGGCCCTGAGAGGGGACCGGAACGGCGCGTCAATGCTCGTCTATGGGAAGCCTTATCGCACCCTTGTCCGCCGACGAGACATGGGCCGCGTACGATTTGAGCGCCTCCGATATCATCCGGTCCCGACCCGCCGGTTTGAAGGCCGCGCCACCCTTGTCAAGCTCCTCCCTCCGCCTCCTGTCGATCTCGTCGTCGCCCAATTTGACGTTGATCTTTCTTTCCGGTATGTTTATCTCGATAATATCGCCGTCCCTGACAAGGGCTATGGCGCCGCCCGAGGCGGCTTCAGGGGAGACATGCCCGATTGACAGGCCCGCGGTGCCACCCGAGAATCGCCCGTCGGTGATAAGCGCGCAAGCCTTGTCGAGGTTCATCGACTTCAGATACGAGGTGGGATAGAGCATCTCCTGCATGCCGGGGCCTCCCTTAGGCCCCTCGTACCTGATCACCACCGCGTCGCCCTCCTTTACCTTCCCTCCGAGTATCGCCTCTGATGCGGCTTCCTGCGATGAATAGACCTTTGCCGGTCCGCTGAAGGTGAAGAGTTCCCTGCCCACTCCCGCGGTTTTAACGATGCAGCCGTCCGCGGCGATGTTTCCGTACAGCACCGCAAGCCCTCCCTCTCTGGTGTAGCAGTGGGCGGTGTCCCTGATGCAGCCCCCGGCCCGGTCTTTATCAAGCTCCTTGTATTTTGAGTTCTGCGAGCCGAGCACCAGATTGCGCCCCTTGTGCGCCGGGCCGCTCCTGTACAGTTCCACGGCCTCGGGCGCTGCGGAAGCGCGCATTATATCATAGCGGTCGAGGGCATGGCCGAGGGTTCCCAGGTCAATGCGCTTCGCGGCGCGGTCGATCAGGCCCGCCCGGTCAAGTTCCCCCATGATCGCCATCACGCCACCTGCACGGTTCACGTCCTCCACATGGTAGTGGGAGCTCGGCGCCACCTTGCACAGATTGGGCACCCTGCGCGAGAGCTGGTCTATGTCCCTCATGCTGAAGTCAACCCCGGCGGCGTCCGCGACTGCGAGAAGATGGAGCACGGTGTTGGTGGATCCGCCCATTGCGATGTCCAGGGCCATGGCGTTCATGAACGCCGGCCTGGTGGCTATCGAGCGGGGAAGCACGGACTCGTCGTCGTGCCCGTAATATTGCTCGGTGATCTTCACGATAAGGCCTGCAGCGGCCTCGAACATTTTAAGCCTGTTCCGGTGGGTCGCCACCACGGTGCCGTTGCCCGGCAGAGCCAGGCCGAGGGCCTCGGTGAGGCAGTTCATGGAGTTTGCGGTGAACATGCCCGAGCATGAGCCGCAGGTGGGGCAGGCGGTGCGCTCGATTTCCGCTATGTCCTCGTCAGGAACGCTCGGGTCGGCGGCGAGCACCATGGCGTCAATGAGATCGCATTTTTTGCCCCTGAACAGCCCGGATTCCATGGGCCCGCCCGACACGTAGATCGCGGGTATGTTGAGCCGCATGGCGGCCATGAGCATGCCGGGAACGATCTTGTCGCAGTTGGCGATGCACACGAGCGCGTCGGCCGTGTGGGCGTTGCACATGTATTCGATGCTGTCCGCGATCAGATCGCGCGAGGGAAGAGAGTAAAGCATGCCGCTGTGGCCCATGGCGATGCCGTCGTCGATGGCGATGGTGTCGAATTCAGCCGCGAAGCAGCCCTCTTTTTCTATGAGTTTTTTCATGTGCTGGCCGATGTCGTGAAGGTGCACGTGCCCCGGAACGAACTGGGTGAAGGAGTTGGCGATCGCGATGACCGGCTTCCCGATCTGCTCCTCCCTCATGCCATTTGCGCGCCAGAGGCTTCGTGCCCCGGCCATTTTCCTGCCGTTGGTGCTGATCGAGCTGCGGAGTTGTTTCGGCATGGTGTTTCTCCTGTCTGATATTCTCCCTCAATCCCCCATGGTGGGATTTAAGAACCCCCTCCCTTCCTCCCCCTTGATAAGGGGGAGGTGGCCGCAGGCCGGTGGGGGTCAGCCTCCATCCGGGAGTTGGGTACAAGGCCAGCAATATTTGTAGACTTGTATTTCATTATGTCAAGATTAAAATAATAGAGTTGAATCCTCAATCAATATGTGAAAACATGGTGGACGTGATGGACAGAAAAATCATGATGCCTGCTTTCACGACGCTGATAATTGCAACCGCGACGGTCATCTATTCTCAGGGCGCAAAGAAGCCTGAAAAAAAGGATATTCTGCTTTCGGATATAGCGGCCAACATCGCGTCATACAAGGCCAAAACCGTCACCCTGCGCCTCAGGCTGAAATATGTGGACCGCACCTTCGAGAGGATCACGTTCTATGACCGCAAGAATCATGATATCGAATTCGACATATCTTCAAGGCGAGTAAAAAAGAGGATCGCGGCGGACATGCGCGATCTTCACGAGGGGATGGAGTATTTTGTGACCTTCACGGTTGAAAAGATCGATGGGGCGGGGGGTATAATCGCGGAGCTTCAGGGGTTCAAGCCGGTCATTCTGGAATATATGCCGTGAATCGTACATCGATTTGAAAAAAGACAAAAAAAGAGAAAGCAGAATAGCTGGGCGGCTATCCTACTTTCTCCTTTAACGCAGTGCCAAGTTTTTAATATAGTAAAATCGGGAGGGAATTACCATATTATTACTTGTTGATTTATTATCGGCAGGCTGGATGAAAAACTTTAGCTTTTTTTTACGATGGTGATATTTTTAGGGGTACAGCTTTCTCCGGTGTGCGGTATTCCGCGGCTGGACAAACCGTGGCCGAAAAATATTATTTTCTTGTCTGTAGAAAAAAATAAATTACAATGTGATTATTGTAATCGTCTATGATCGGAACGGTGGTCAAAGTCTTCGGCAGGTATTTTACCGTTGAATACGACGGACAACAATTGACCAGCGTTCTGCGCGGCAGGATGCGCAAGGACGCCGGGCTCGAGCGCTATTCCGAGGCCGTTGCTGTGGGGGACGTCGTCGAGTTCCATATGGAGAACGGGCGCATGGGCGCGATCGGGAAGGTGCACGAGCGGAGAAACGCGTTCGGCAGAAAGCACAAGGACAGCGACCTGGAGGATATCATCGCTGCCAACCTCGACCAGATCGTCGTGGTCCAGTCGTTCCGCCGACCGCGCCTCAACCTGAGGTTCATCGATCGGCTCATGGTGAGGGCTCGGAAAGACAGCATACCGGCGCTCCTGTGCGTGAACAAGCTGGATATGGTGAAAAGAGGAGAAGTGAAGGCCCTTCGGGCGTATTACAGGTGCTGTGATCTCGATATAGTGACCACGAGCGCTAAGAGCGGCGAAGGTCTGGCCGGCCTCAAGAGCCGCCTGTCCGGCAGGCTTTCGTTGCTGGTCGGCAATTCCGGCGTGGGCAAATCGAGCATCATAAACGCCATGTATCCGGGTTTTGAGCTGAAGACCATGGAGATTTCGGAGAGCACGGGCAAGGGGAGGCACGCCACCACCAATGTCGAGATGTTACGGATGGAGGACAACGCGAGGGTCATCGACACGCCCGGCCTGCGCGAGTTCGGTCTCATCGACATCAGGCCGCACGAGCTCGGCCGGTATTTCATGGAATTCGGCGGATATGACGGGGATTGCGGATTCCGGCCGTGCACGCATGACCACGAGCCGGGATGCACGGTCAAGGAGAGGGTGGAGAAGGGGTCGATTTCGGAGGAGAGATACATGTCATACCTGAACATATTACATTCGCTTCAGGATTACTATAATCACCGGTACCGGAAGTGATACGAGTACAAAACCTCAGGATCGCGTTTGGCGGGAAAACGATAATCGACGGGATAGATCTTGAAGTCCCCGAAGGGGGCGTGCTCGCGCTCATGGGAAAGAACGGTTCGGGCAAATCGGTGATTTTGAAGGCGCTGGCGGGGCTGATCGATTACGGGGGAACGATTGAGATAAACGGCATCGACATAAAGGAGCTGTACAGGGACCGGTTTAACGTCGCATCCGAAACCGCGAAGCGGATCAGGATCGCGTACGTGTTTCAGAAGGGCGGACTTTTCGATTCGATGGACGTGTTCGACAACGTGGCATTCGGCCTGAGGCGCATGAGGGCGGATGAGGAAACCATAGAGAAGACGGTGGTCGGCTCACTCGCCCGGGTAGGACTCAAGGGGAACGAACGGAAACTCATATCCGAGCTCTCTGGCGGGATGCAGAAGAGGGTGGGCCTGGCGCGCGCCCTCTGCTTCAATCCGAACGTTATTTTTTTCGATGATCCGACCGCCGGGCTTGATCCCATCCTGGCGGACTCGATCGCCGACCTGTTGCTGGAAATAAAGAATTCCCTCAAGACGACCTCGATCCTCGCCACCCATGACAACAGGGCCGCGCAAAAGGTGGCGGATGCAATCGCATTGATTTACCAGGGAAAGATCGTGTATTACGGCGGCATCCAGGGCTATTATTCGGAAACCGACGCCTACGCCAGACAGTTCATCGAGGGAGAGATCGAGGGGCCCATCGACATATTCTAGGATCACACCCGCCGGGCGGCGCGCCCGCACTCAAAATTTAGTATCTTTCTTGTTGACACCCATAGTTCGTTTTTTATTGTATGATAAATTTTAAGTTAATTCCTCAAAATAATTTATTAAAGGTAACTACTCGGATATTCATTCTGCGCCTATCGGCATAAATCGGCGGTTACATTATCCTGAGTAGTTACAATAATCTTAGGAATTATCTCTGAATAAATTTGTCAATTATATAGACGATACCGAAGCATTCCACCGTGATGACACCGGATTGACGAACATGTCGATTAAGACCCTCGATACATTTTTCAAGCCGCGGGGCGTGGCGATCGTGGGCGCGCGAAGGTCCCTGGGGTTCGGGTCGGGGATCCCGGTCTTTCTGCAGAAAAAAGGATGGGGTGACCGGATTTTTCTGGTGAATCCGAGCGGCGGCGTGCTGCACGGGTATGAAGTATACGTGCGCGTCCAGGATGTGCCCGCCCCGGTCGATCTTGCGATCGTCATCGTTCCCTCCGCGTCTGTTCCCGCGGTCATGGAGGACATCGGAGCGCGGGGCATAAAAAACGTGATCATCGAGAGCGCGGGATTCGCCGAGACGGGCGCCGACGGCAGGGCCCTTCAGGAAAGGGTGAGGTCCATTGCGAAGCGGCACCGCATGCGGGTGATCGGCCCTAATTGCGTCGGCGTGGTGAATACCGAGAACCGATTCGCATCGGTGGAGCTTCTTGACGAATCCCTTATCCCTGGACCCCTTTCGATAATTGCGCAGAGCGGCGTGTTCGGAAACATCCTGTTCGACCATCTACACGAGCGGGGCCTGTTCGTATCTAAGGCGGTTACTCTGGGCAACCGTATAGACGTCGATGAATCGGACATGCTCGAGTACCTCAACGGCGATCCCCTGACACGGGTGATCATGCTGTACCTTGAGGGAGCGGCCGACGGCAGACGCCTGAAGGAGCTGCTTCCCGTCGTCACGAAAAACAAGCCGGTACTCATTTTGAAAAGCGGCAGGACGAACGAGGGGAAACGGGCCACCGCCTCCCACACGGGGAGCATGTCGGGCGAGGACGCAATATATAATGCGTTATTCGCGCAGACCGGCGCGGTCCGGGCCGAATCCCTTTCCCAACTCATCGATCTGGCCCAGGTCTTCACCACCCAGCCCCTGCCCGGGGGCAACCGCCTCGGCATTATCACGACGAGCGGAAGCCTCGGCGCACTCGCCACGGACGTTGCAGTGTCAAGCGGCCTCTCGGTGCCTCCGCTGTCTCCCGCAACCGCGACGCGGGCCCGGGAGATCGCACCCGGATGGATGAACGTGTATAACCCGCTCGATCTCGGCCCGTCCGCCAACTATGCGAAGCTTCTCCCGATGCTGCTGGCCGATCCGGGAATCGACATGGTGCTCGCGATCACGGTGATACCCTATGCGGTGGTCAGGCAGTTCAAATCGACCGGGATGAAGGTGGAAGACTGGTTCGGGAACATCGCATCCGCCGCCGCGCAGTTCCCGGAAAAACCGCTCGCGGTCGTCGTGTTCGGGCACCATGAGTTCGTTCAGGACATCGCCGCCCTGAGCGGCCCGTCAATCCCCGTATTCACCGAGCCAGAGGCGGGCGTGAGGGCGCTCGCGGCCCTGTGGCGTTATTCGACTGCGAGGGAAAGGCTTTACGCGTAAAGGAATTGACGCCTCACTTTACGGATATATTTTTTGTTGCGGGTGTTTCTCAATTCTTCAGATTAGACGGGCCTCATTGCGCGACGGGATCTGGAATGCCGCCGGTTTAAATTATAAAACAGGACGCGTAAATTCATCGTGAAAATTCTCGTAACCGGAACGGCCGGTTTTATCGGTTTTCATCTTGCCCGGGCCCTCGCCGAAAGAGGGGAAGATGTCGTCGGCCTTGACAACATCAGCGATTATTATGACGTTGAGCTGAAATACCGCAGGCTCGCCGAGTCAGGCATATACAGGGACGACATCCTGTACAACAGGTTAGTGCAGAGCAGAAAGCACCCCGGTTACCGGTTTATCAAGCTCGATCTTATGGACAGGGACGCCCTGTTCGGCCTTTTCGAGCGCGAGGGCTTCAGCGTGGTATGCAACCTGGCCGCCCAGGCGGGGGTCCGGCACTCGCTCCAGAATCCATACTCCTATATAAATTCCAACATAGTCGGCTTCGTCAATATTCTTGAAGCGTGCCGTCATTACCGCACGGACCACCTGGTTTTCGCCAGCAGCTCTTCCGTGTACGGGTTGAACGAGAAGCTGCCCTTCAGCGTATCCGACAATGTCGACCACCCGGTGAGCCTGTACGGCGCTACCAAGAAGAGCAACGAGCTCATGGCGCACGCATACAGCCACCTTTTCCGGATACCCGCGACCGGCCTTCGCTTCTTTACCGTGTACGGCCCCTGGGGACGGCCCGACATGGCCCCCGTACTTTTTACCAGGGCGATCATGGAGGGGAGGCCGATCGACGTGTACAACCAGGGGAACATGCGGCGCGACTTCACCTACATAAGTGACGTCATCGACGGGATCGTGCGGGTGATCGGCAACCCGCCGAAGGCGGACCCTGATTGGAACGGGTCGTCGCCGGACCCGGCAACCTCAAAAGCCCCGTATGTCATCTATAATATAGGGAACAGCTCGCCGGTGATGCTGTTCGATTTCATCGAATTGCTCGAGCGGGCCACCGGTAAAAAAGCAAAGAAGAATCTGATGCCAATGCAGCCGGGCGATGTCGCGGCAACCTATGCGGACATACGCAGCCTCACGCACGACACGGGATTTGAGCCGACCACGCCCATTGACCAGGGAATCCGCGAATTTATCGGCTGGTATGAAGATTACTATAATCTCAAAAAGAGCCGCTGAAAAGCCCTGGCTTTGTAAATTCCACGGCAGATTGAGAAGGCGATCCGAACCTTCCCCCCTCAAGGGCGGGAGAGTGATCGGCAACGATGAAAAGGGCTCCTTACTCAGGTAAATAAATGAAAACATAGTGCCGATAGGTTAGTATGAATATCCCCTTTCATAGACCCGCCATAGACGACGAAGAGATCGCGTCGGTAACCGAATGCCTGCGCGGAGGCTGGCTCACCGGCGGAGCCATGACCCTCGAGTTTGAAAAAGAGTTTAAAAGATACATCGGGGCGCGGAACGCCATAGCCGTGAGCTCGGCCACGGCCGGCCTTCATCTCTCACTGATCGCGGCAGGTTGCGGAAAAGACGACGAGGTGCTCGTACCTGCGATGACCCACGCGTCAACCTCGGAGGTGGTCCGGTATATGAACGCACGACCGGTGTTCGTGGACATCGAGCGGGGAAGCCATTGCATGGACGCTTCGAAGATCGAAGAGAAGATTACCGGAAGGACCAGGGCCGTCATTCCGGTCCATTACGCCGGCCAGCCGTGCGACATGGACGAGATCCTTTCCATCGCGGCCGCACACGGTCTGCACGTCATCGAGGACGCGGCGCATTCGCTGCCCGCCTGGTACAGGGACAGGAAGATCGGAACCATCGGTGATATCACCTGCTTCAGCTTTTACGCCACAAAGACCCTTACGACGGGCGAGGGGGGTATGATATGCACGGACGATGACGGCTGGGCTGCGCGCATGCGCGTGCTCCGCCTTCACGGGATAAGCTGCGACGCGTGGGACCGCCTCAATTCATCGCGCGTGTGGCACTACGACGTGGCCGAGACCGGATACAAGTACAATATGACGGACATCGCCGCATCCATCGGTGTTCAGCAATTGAAGAAGCTGGAACCCTTATGGGAAAAAAGAAAAAGGATCGCCGACCGCTACGCCGCGGCCTTTCGGGACAGGGAGGAATTGATTCCGTATGCAATCAAGTCCGACAGGATATCCTCATGGCATCTGTATCCGGTCGATCTCAACATCGACATGCTGTCGATCGGGAGGGACGGGGTCATCGAAGAGATGGGGGCGAGGGGGGTGGAGCTGTCGGTCCATTTTATCCCACTGTACGAATTCTCCTGTTATAAAAAACTGGGTTACCGCGGAGCCGGCTTCGACAATTGCGCCTGGGTTTTCGAAAGGACCGTCTCATTGCCGATTTTTCCGGCCATGAGCGAACGCGAGGTCGATTACGTGATTGAGAATCTTCTGGATGTCACGGCGGCTCACCGGAGATAGGGGATCGGGGAGAGAGGGCGACATGGGCATATTTTATCCGATACCGGCGAAAAAGATCACCTACCCGCTTTCAGACGCCGCGATCGTCGCCGCTTCGTACCTTGCTTCATACTTCCTGCGCTACTGGGAGGCTCCGGGTGATCATCTCGTCTATCTCGGCGCGCGGTATTGTCTTCCCCTGATCGTTTTATATATCGCCTCCTTCTATTTTTTTCAGATCTATAGGATCATGTGGAATTATTCAAACATATCAGACGTATACAGGCTCATGCAGGCCAACATCGCGGGGTTCGTGCTCTTTACTGCATATATCCTCATCCCGGGCGTTCATCTCCCCCCGGTCATGCTTGCCGTGACGTTTCTTTCAAGCGTGGCGCTTTCGATTTTATACCGGATTCTCCTCAGGGATTACTCTTCGAGGCGAAGGTTCCGCGGCGGGGGCACTACCCGGATGCGGATATATCCGGATCCGGACCTGAAAAAAATCATGATCATCGGAGCAGGCGAGGCGGGAAGGACCATTCTTTCCGAGTACGCGAAAAAGGGGCTGGACGGGCTCATCGTCGGATTCGCGGACGACGATGCGGGCAAGCTCGGCAAGATCCTGAACGGCAAGATGGTGTACTGCTCAACCGAGGGAGCGGGTCGGTTGATCGACGATTGTAATGTAAACGAGATCATCATCGCGATGCCTTCCGTGGCGTCCCACCACATCAACAGGATCGTCTCGGGGATCCGGAGCACCCACCGATCGGTCCCGATCAAGGTACTGCCTCCGGCTTTGGAGCTGGACGAGCGGAAGCCCCTTTCGATCTCCCTGCGCGATATAAGCATCGCGGACCTTATCGGGAGGGAGGAGGTTGACGTTGATACGGGGAGCATCGAACAAAAGTACTCGGGTAAAACGATCCTCGTCACCGGCGCGGGGGGAAGCATCGGCCGGGAGATGTGCTGTCAGCTCCTGAAATACGACATCAAAAAGCTGGTCGCCGTCGGCAGGGGCGAGTATTCAATGTATAATCTCATCAAGACCATGAATGAGAACGCCCTTTTTCTGGAGCATATGCCTGAGATATCCTATCACATCATCGATGTGAAAGACAGGAGGCTCCTTTCCGGGGCATTTTCCCGGCACCACCCCGATATCGTGTTCCACGCGGCCGCACACAAACACGTGCCCCTCATGGAATTCAACGAAGCGGAGGCGGTGCAGAATAACGTGGGCGGTACGAAAAACGTCCTCGATTGCGTGCGCGAGCGCGGCTCCGGGGAATTCGTCCTCATTTCGACCGATAAGGCGGTGCACCCTTCAAGCATAATGGGGGCCACAAAGCGGATCGCCGAGATCGTCACCGGTTATTATTTCAGGACGATGGGCGTCAAGACATCCGTCGTCAGGTTCGGAAACGTCATCGGGAGCAGGGGATCGGTGATACCCCTTTTCATGGAGCAGATCGAACGCGGGGGCCCGGTGACCGTGACTCATCCCGAGGTCACCCGCTACTTCATGAGCATACCGGAGGCTTCGCTTTTAGTGCTCAATGCGGCAGCCTATTCCACGGGCGGCAAGATATATGTGCTTGACATGGGCAGGCAATACCGGGTCGCGGAGATCGCGCGAAGGCTGATCGCATTGTATGGATACAGGTCGGATGACGAGATCAAGATAATGTTTACGGGGCTCCGGCCCGGTGAAAAGATGCATGAAGACCTTTTCAACATCGATGAACGGTATAAAAAGACCGAGAATGACAAGATATTCGTCCTCCCGGATTCCCTGGATATGGATCCGCAGATTATCGAGTCATTCATGGATCGGGAGCTTCCCGAGATTTCCCGGTACTCCGCTGACCGGATACGGGAAATAATCAAACGCCTTGTTCCTGAATTTGAATCCGTTCGGGATGAAGGCGATTCCTCATCAAACCTCAAACTTGTCAACTGAGAAGCAATCATGAGGCATATCAAGCTTTACGAACATACGGATTTCAATAAGAAAGATCTGCTGCGCAAAAAGAAGGGCCGTGCGGTATACGTCATATTCTCCACCTTCGGAGAGCGTGAGGCGGCGCTCATAAATGACAAGATAAGGCTTCTGCGCGAAGAGCTTTCAGATTTCATAGACGGGATCATCGTTTCCCACAGGCGGAAGGGCATGCGCGGGGACGAGACCGAAAAGCGCGCGCGGGAAGCGTGGGAGGGGGCCGAGGTCATCGTGTGCAATTCATACAAGGTCCCCGATATGGGGGCCGAAAAGGGGAAGGGCGCGGACATGAGGCGGGCGCTGCACTATCTCAATCGGGGGAAGAAGGGCTTCACCCCTGAACCGGATACGGTGGTGGTGTTCCTTGATGCGGATGTTCTGCCCCGATATTTCAGCGCACGCTTCGTGCTCTCGTTGAGCGGCGCGGTAATCGCGGGCAATGACTTTGTAAGGGCGAGCTTCTGGAGGGAGATGGGGAGGATCAAAAAATATGTTGCCCAGCCCCTGTTGTCCGTAATAGAACACCCTCAACTCAGAATGCTTTCGGAATTCCATTATCCACTTGCGGGCGAGGCGGCCGGCACTATCAAATTCTTCAATTCGGTGCGGTTCTGGCAGATGTACGGCGTTGAAACCGGCATCAACATGGATGTCTGCAGAGGGGATTACAAGTTCGCGGATGTGAACCTGGGGCTCTATGACCATCACCACCACTCTGATCTCGATATACAGAAGATGGCCTTCGGAGTCATCCGTACATACCTGTCCCAGCTGCGCGATTACGGCATCGTCCGGTTTTCGGACGAAGCGCGGATATCCGATGTTCTCAGCATTTCATTTATCGATGAAAGGGGACGGAGGAGGAGCAGATCATTCGACCTTAAGGAAAAGAGATATCAGCCGTTGAAAAATATTTTATGATTTTTTATCGTCAATATTTTTGCTGATATGCTTCACTAAAGCCTCTACTCCCTCTCCGGTCTTCGCGCTTACCTGAAAAACCTTCATCAAGGGGTTCACCCGGTTCAGGTTTTCGAAAAATTCGTCCATGCGGTAGTCCAGGTGGGGGAGCAGGTCGATTTTATTGAGGACCAGGGTGTGCGAGGTATTGAATATCAGCGGATATTTTGCAGGCTTGTCTTCCCCCTCGGCGACCGAGAGAACCACGATTCGCTCATCGTCCCCCAGCTGGAATTCGGCGGGGCACACCAGGTTTCCGACGTTCTCCACGATGACCATATCCAGGTTGTCGAGGTCAAACTGCTCCAGGCACCTTTTGACCCATGAGCTCTCAAGATGGCAGTCCCCTCCGAACCGGTCTGTTTCAATTTGAAAGATGGGGATGTTGTGCTTGGCGAGGCGTTCGGAATCCTTGGTGGTCTTGATGTCGCCTTCGATGACCGCGATCCGGTAACGGCTCTTCATCATGTCGATGATCTTGTCGTTCAGGGTGGTCTTTCCCGCTCCGGGCGAGCTCATCATGTCTATCATGTAGACCTTTTTATTAAGCAAGAGCTCCTTCACCTCCGCCGCCACGTTTTTGTTGGATTCCATTATGTCTTGAAGAACTTTTATTTCCATAACTCACTCCTTAGAGTCTGCCGCAGGCATGCTAGAAGTATCCTTTTTATTAATAACAATAATACTGTCCATTATTTTTTTCAAGTTCTCTTATTGTTTTTAAGAAACATCCGTTCAGGAAAATGTATTGACGTAACTCAAGAGTGAAGCTAGAAAAGAGGGTGAAAAATCAGAAAGGGTAGAGGAATGAACAAGGTGCACATGATCGCCCTGGGCGCCGTAGTGGCCATAATTGCCGGCGGCCATGGAAGCGTCCTGTATGCGAAGGACGGGGAGGCGGTGACCCGTCAGGATACCGGAAAGCTATCGGCCGATCCCGACTCACAGGCCGGAGACAGAACCTCGGCAGAGGGTAAGGACACGGATGGCCACAAGAATCCCGGCACGGAACCAGGGGATTTTGAGATTGAGGAGAAAGAGGACCGGCGTTTAGAAAGAGAGCTTGGAAAAGAAAGAAGGGAGTATAGGCCCCTGATAACAAAGGACACCTTTTCTTTTCATTTAGGCTTCAGCATCGGCGGGATCGGATACGGAGTGCTGGGGGGCTCATTGCACGCGTCCAGAGGCCTGTACAAGTTTCGATATCAAAAGGGGGCTTTCCAGTTCGGCTTTCGCGGCGGCGTTGAGGCGATGTTTTTTATCAACAGGGTCAACAGTCTTTCCCTAGGGATTTTTTATGAGCAGCGGAAGGCTGAGATAAAAATCAACTATATACCCCTGACCGGCCTTGTCGTGCAGCCGATCAATCCGCCGATTCTCCTTTTCTACATACCCGCGTTCCGCTATATACCGAGAAGCGTGGTCGATTTGAACAGCCTCAATTTTCCCGTAATGTACCGGTATTATGTATTGGATGAGTTATATATCGGAATCGGCGCCGATGTCGCATGGGTTTTTCAGGCACATGCGGGATTCAACTTCATCCTGTTCGGCTCGAGCACGAATCTGAAGAAAAGGCTGTGGCCGGTCGATATCGGGGGAAAGCTCGTGTTCGGCGTTACCATAAACAGGGTCTTTATAGAGCTGGGCGTCGGCGCGGGAGTCCTGAATTTTGACAGGATGAGCGGCGACCGTCACAGCATCTACCTCACCGCCATGATCGGTTATCGAGTATAATTTCTTTCTGATGCAATTTGGATCTTCACACATGAAAAGGGCCATTGCAATCAGGGTCAGGGGCATCGTCCAGGGAGTCGGTTTCCGTCCCTTCGTGCATCAGGCCGCGGTACGGCACGGTATCAGCGGCAGCGTGCGCAATGACACTGAAGGTGTCGTGATTTCCGCCGAGGGGGAGGATGAACATCTGTTTGAGTTCATGAGGGAATTGCGCGATAACGCTCCACCCCTGGCCATGATCATGTCCATGACATCTGAGGAGATACCGGCGCCCGGCGCACGGGGCTTCGAGATCGGGGAGAGCAGGATCACGAAGGAAAGGAGCGCCTTCTATTCACCCGATGTGGCGGTGTGCGAACAGTGCCTGGAGGAATTCTTTGACTCCGGCGATCGCCGAAACCTGTATCCTTTTATCACATGCATCAATTGCGGCCCGCGCTTCAGCATAGTGAGCGACATACCCTATGACCGGCAAAACACCTCGATGGACCGGTTCCCGATGTGCGCGGCGTGCAGATCCGAGTACGTGGATCCGGCAGATAGGCGCTTTCATTCTCAGCCGAATGCGTGCCCCGCGTGCGGGCCGAAGCTGTCCCTGTATGATAATAATAAAAGACGTATGGGCCATGAGCACGGAATTGCTCAGGCCGTGGTGGAACTTCTAAATAAGGGGAAGATCGTCGCCATAAAGGGGATCGGCGGGTATCATCTGGCGGTTGACGGACTGAACGACGGGCCCGTGCTTGAGCTTCGCAAAAGAAAAAGGCGTCCTTTCAAGCCGTTCGCGCTGATGGCGGGCTCGATCGGTGCGGCCGAACGGTTTTGCAATATAACCCCGGCTGAGCGCGGCCTTCTCGAGTCCAGGGAGCGGCCGATCGTGCTTGTCCGCGAGGGGCGCACGAACGTGAGCAGACAGGTGGCGCCGGGCCTCTCATTTCTCGGCTTTATGCTTCCCTACACCCCTTTCCAGCATCACCTCTTTGCTCTCGACCCGGACATGGTGCTTGTGATGACGAGCGGAAACGTGTCGGATGAGCCGATTGAGTACCGGGACGAAACCGTGTTCGAGCGACTGGGCGGAATCGCGGACTATTTCGTGACGTATGACCGGGACATTATAGGCCAGGGTGACGACAGCGTGATGTATGTCGTGGATGAGAAGCCGTATTTCATACGCCGCTCGCGCGGCTACGTTCCCGCGCCGCTCTTTTCACGCGAATCCCCCCGCACGATACTGGCCATGGGAGGAGACCTCAAAAACAGCTTCGCCCTCGCGCGCAAGGGCTTCATCATATTGAGCCAGTATCTGGGCGACATGGGTGACCCCCTCACCCTCGAGGTCTTCGGCAGAACGGTAAGGCATTTCATCAAGATTTTCGACGCCGATCCCGAGGTAATCGTCTCCGATATGCATCCGGGCTATATGACGCGTCAGTACGCGGGCGAGATGGCTGCCGGGAGGGCGCGGATCATGGAGGTCCAGCACCACCACGCGCACATTGCCTCGGTGATGGAGGAGCATGGCCTGGACGAGCCGGTCATCGGGGTCGCATTCGACGGTACCGGTTACGGCACGGACGGCACCCTGTGGGGAAGTGAGTTCCTTATGGTACGCCGCGGCTCATTCGAACGCGCCGCTCATTTCGCCGAATTCCCTCTTCCGGGCGGGGAGAGCGCCATCACGGACGTGTGGAAAACCGGATTGTCGCTTCTGTATCAGGCCTTCGGTAAAAACTATCCTGTCATGAGGAGAACCGCCGATGCGGAGCGCGTGATTGAGATCATCGAGAAAAGAATCAACGCTCCGCTTACCTGCAGCATCGGGAGGATCTTCGACGGTGTTTCCTCGATGCTCGGCATATCATCATCCATAAGCACTGAGGCTGAGGCCGCCCAGCTTCTCGAAGAGGCAGCCCTCAGGGGAAGTGTGGGCGCGGATCCTTATACGGTCCCCTTTTCAGACACTCCCGAAATTATCATCAGCACCAGGGAACTGATCGTGCGCATCGCGTCGCTCATGAAGGACGGGATGAAGATCGATGACATTGCAGCGGAATTCCACCGGTCGATAATCAGCACGACCGCGGCCGTGTGCCAACGCCTGAGGGAGCGGACCGGCATACGAGAGGTCGCATTAAGCGGAGGAGTGTTCCATAACCGGATCCTTCTGTCGGGGATTCTGCACCGCCTCCGTGAGGCGGGATTCACGGTGTATACCCATAAGTCCGTGCCCTGCAATGACGGATGCATCGCGTTAGGACAGATAACGATTGCAAAGGAATGGTTGTCTGAACCGGGGGTCAGAGCAATGGCGAAAAATGGGGTGTAGAAGCAAGGGGTCAGAGCAAAGTATTGGGGTCAGAGCAAAGGCAAGGGGAGCTACACGTTATACGTGACAAGCCAATGGGGTCAGAGCAAGACAACTGATTTATAAAGATAAAATAAAGTGAACAAGAATAAATATTTGTCTAATAATAAAATTTTAGAGATTAATCGGGGAAAAATGTGATTTTTTTTATTTTTTTATGTTGAACCAATAATGTGATTAACCTAATTTGTCTTTCGTTCAAATTTTGAATGACATTGCGATGGATCAATTTTCATTGAATTATAAATTGAGTAAATTTTTTTTGAAAAAAGGGGCGAGAAGGCTTCGCTGAACTCATCGTGGATCTTTTGTGCTTCGCCATACTTCTAAGCTTTGCATGAATTCGTGAAAGAGAATTTCCTTTCGGGCACTGGTAAGGTTAATAGAAATTTTTCCTTTCCATGCGTTTTCCCTCTTTAAGAAGAACGCATGAGGGTTTAAAAAGAATTCATCAAATGCTCCCGTAAATTAATTTTTTAAGAGGAACTATGAGTACACTAGAAGAAACGGTTCAAAAAGCTATTGAAAAACATAGCAATGATGCAACCTCCATGCTGGACATTCTCCGGTACGTGCAGGCCGAGCTCGGTCATATACCGGACAAGGCAAAATCGATCATTGCCGGCCGCATGGGCATGTCAAGGGCTGATCTTGACGGAGTGGCGTCTTTCTACCATTTTTTTTCTGAAAAGCCTGTCGGGCAATACGCGGTCTACCTCAACAAGAGCGCGGTGGCAGTCATGAAGGGGAGGGAGTCTGTGGCCAGGGCCTTTGAGCAGGAAGCAGGCTGCAGGTTCGGTGAGACGACCCCGGATGGCCTTATCGGGCTGCATGACACCTCGGATATCGGGATGAATGACCAGGAACCCGCAGCCGTGATCAACGGCGTGGTCTTCACCGGCCTCACGCCGGAGAAGGTGAAGGATATCGTTTCGCAGATGAGATCGGGCAAGAGCGCCCGGGAGATGGTCAGTGATTACGGCGACGGCATGAACGGATCCGAGCTCGTCAAATCGATGGTGCGCAACAATATACGGAAAAGGGGCGCGGTGATATTCGCCCCGTTTGAGAGCGGCTCCGCAATCGGAAAAGCGGTGCGCATGACCCCGAACGAGGTCATCGAGGAGATGAAGACGTCCAATCTCCGCGGCAGGGGCGGGGCGGGATTTCCGACAGGAATGAAGTGGGAGTTCACCCGCAACAACAAGGGGAAAAAAGCCTACGTCGTGTGCAACGCGGATGAGGGCGAACCGGGCACCTTCAAGGACCGGGTCATACTGACCGAGCTGCCCAGGATGCTGTTCGAGGGAATGGCCGTTGCAGGATACGCGATCGGCGCGGAGGAGGGGATACTATATCTCAGGGCGGAGTATCAATATCTCCTGATGTATCTGGAGAGCACGCTCGATGCCATGAGAACGGACAACCTATTGGGCAAAAATGTCTCGGGAAAGAAAGGATTTGATTTCGATATACGGATAAAGCTCGGCGCGGGGGCGTATATCTGCGGAGAGGAGTCCGCGCTGCTTGAGTCGGCCGAGGGAAAGAGGGGCGAGCCGAGGAACCGGCCTCCGTTTCCCGCACAGTACGGATACATGGGAGAGCCGACGTCGGTCAACAACGTGGAAACCCTGTGCGCGGCTGCCCGCGTGATGATCATGGGTGGCGAGAAGTTCAAAACGATGGGGACGTTCCAATCCCATGGAACAAAAGTATTATCCCTATCGGGCGACTGTCAAAAGCCGGGGATCTACGAGGCGGAATTTGGAATGTCCCTGCAGAGCCTTCTGGAAGAAGCCGGGGGCTCGGACGCGATCGCGGTTCAGGTCGGCGGTCCCTCGGGCAAATGCGTCCCGCGCAGGGATTTCGGGAAAAAGCTTTCCTTCGAAGAGCTTCCCACCGGCGGGTCCGTGATAATCATCGGGCCGGGCCGCGACCTTCTGGCCGTCGTACACAACTTTATGGATTTCTTCGTCGAAGAGTCATGCGGCTGGTGCACGCCCTGCAGGGCGGGCAACGTCATCCTGAAACAGCGCCTCGAGAAGATCATGGCCGGGAAGGGCACCGGATCGGACCTCGCGGAACTGGAGCAGTGGTGCGCGATCGTCAAGGCCATGAGCCGCTGCGGTCTCGGACAGACCTCGCCCAACCCGATCCTTTCGACCATCGAAAATTTTCGCAGCATGTACGAGGCGAAGCTGCGGAAGGGTGAGGATTTCGTGTCCGAATTCGACATGGCCGAAGCGGTTCGGGAATACAACACAATAGCGGGAAGAAATTACAGAGAGGGGCATTGATATGAGGAAGAGTACAGGCAAAAGCAAGTCCAAATCCGGACGCAGGTCCAAGGCCGGGAGCGGCGTCAAATCCAAAGCCGCTACTCAAAAAGGGGTCCGGGGCACAAGCGGGACGCGGAGCAAGGCGGCGTCAAAGCCGAAGGCGGTTAGCAAACGCGCGGTAAAGAAACCGAGAGTGATACGATTTGAGTTGGACGGGAAAGAATGCACCGCCAAGCCCGGCCAGACGATAGTCGAGGCGGCGAGGGACAACGGCATCTACATTCCCGTGCTATGCTGGTACAAGGGGATGAAGCCCGCCGGCATATGCCGCATGTGCACCGTGAAGGTGGGCGGTCGCAACATGGCCGCCTGCACGACCCCCGTGGCCGAGGGGATGATGGTGGAAAGCGACATTCCCGAGCTTGAGGACATGAGGCGGGCGCTCGTGGAGATGCTTTTCGTCGAGGGGAACCACCTCTGCCCCAGCTGTGAGAAGAGCGGGAACTGCGATCTTCAGGCGCTCGGGTACCGCTACAAGATGCTGGCGCCGCGCTTTCCCTACCAGTTTCCGCAGCGCCGCATCGATGCGACCTACACCAAGATCATGATCGACAACAACCGGTGCGTGCAGTGCAGGCGCTGCGTCAGGGGGATAACCACGAAGGACGGCAGGCATATTTTCGCGATGACGAAACGCTCGGGCAAATCGACGATCACGGCGGACCGGGAGCTTGAAGCGAAGATGTCCGATGAGCTGGCGAAGAAGGCGATGGACCAGTGTCCGGTGGGCGCCATCTTGAAGAAGGAGGTCGGATTTGCAGTGCCCATCGGAAAGCGGAAATACGACAAAAAGCCGATCGGCAGCGAAGTTCAGATGTAATAATGGAGGATTGTGATGAGTAAACCAGTCGTGGCCACCGTATCGTTGGCCGGTTGTTTCGGATGCCACATGTCCCTGCTGGACATTGACGATAAGATATTGCAGCTTATCGACCTCGTGGAGTTCAACAAGTCGCCGATCGACGACATTAAGAAGTTCACCAAACAGTGCGACATCGGATTCATCGAGGGAGGCTGCTGCAACAGCGAGAACGTGGAGAACCTGAAAAATTTCAGAAAAAACTGCAATATCCTGATATCCGTGGGCGAATGCGCCATAATGGGTGGGCTTCCCTCCCTGAGGAACGGGATACCGGTCCGGGAGTGCCTGGAGGAGGCGTACCTCAACTGCGTAACCGTTGATGATAACATCATTCCGAACGACGAGGAGATTCCCATGATTACGGACAAGGTCTATCCCTGCCATGAGATCGTGAAGATCGATTACTTCCTTCCCGGTTGCCCGCCGTGTGCCGAGCTTATCTGGGAGGCCTTGTCGTCGCTCATCACCGGGAAAGATCTCGATCTGCAATACGAGTTAATAAAGTATGATTAAATGGAGACAATTATGGGTAGAAAGATAACGATAGAACCGGTAACCCGGGTCGAGGGGCACGGCAAGGTGACCATCCACCTCGACGACAGCGGGAATGTTTCGCAATCGCGGCTCCACATCGTCGAGTTCCGCGGGTTCGAGCGGTTTGTCCAGGGAAGGCCGTACTGGGAGATGCCGGTGCTGACACAGCGGCTCTGCGGGATCTGCCCGGTAAGCCACCATCTGGCCGCCGCCAAGGCGATGGACGTCATCGTGGGCGCGGGTACGGGCGACGGCCTGACGCCGACCGCGGAGAAGATGCGCCGTCTCATGCACTACGGCCAGATCTTCCAGTCCCATTCCCTCCATTTCTTTCATCTTGCATCGCCCGACCTGCTCTTCGGCGTGAACGCCGATCCGGCGATCCGCAACGTCATCGGCGTCGCCATGAAGCACAAGGAGCTGGCGGTCCAGGGGGTGATGATGCGCAAATTCGGCCAGGAGATCATCCGCGCCACCGCGGGCAAGAAGATCCACGGCACGGGCGCGATTCCGGGCGGCATCAACAAGAACCTGAGCGTAAAGGAGCGGGACGAGTTCCTCAAGAGCCCGGATCCCCTCAATATCGACAAGATGATCGAATGGGCCCATGCGGCCGTGGATTTCTTCAAAGGCTATCATGCCAAAAACAAGGCCATGATCGATAATTATTCCGTGTTCCCGTCAAACCACCTTTCGCTGGTGCGAAAGGACGGTGCCCTCGATCTGTACCACGGCGTGCTCAGGGCGGTTGACCCTGACGGGAAGAGGATATTGAACGACGTCGAATACCAGGATTACTACAACTATATCGGCGAGGAGGTGAGGAACTGGAGCTACATGAAGTTCCCCTACCTCAAGTCAATGGGCAAGAGGAGCGGGTGGTACACGGTAGGCCCCTTGGCGCGCCTCAACACCTGCGATTTCATACCGACCCCCCTCGCCCAGAAGGAATTTGAGGCGTACAAGGCATACACGAACGGCAAGCCGAACAACATGTCCATGCACATGCACTGGGCACGCCTCATCGAGACCCTCCACGCCGCGGAGATGATGAAAGATCTTCTCATGGACAAGGATCTTCAGGGGCCGAAGCTCACGACCAAGGGCGCAAAGCAGAGCGAGGGCGTCGGTCTTTTAGAGGCCCCGCGAGGGACTTTGTTCCACCATTACAAGATCAACGATCAGGACCAGGTCATAATGGCGAACCTGATCGTTTCAACCACGAACAACAATGAGCCGATGAACCAGGCGGTTGCATACGTTGCAAAAAACGAGTTCACCGGGAAGCAGGAGATCACCGAGGGAATGATGAACAGCGTAGAGGTCGCCATACGGGCGTATGACCCGTGCCTTTCCTGCGCGACCCACGCCATTGGGAGCATGGCGCTGGAGGTGGAGCTGCGCGACGCTCGAGGCGGGATTTTAGACGTGATGCGGAAGGGGGATTGAAAGAAAAAAAGATTCTGGTGTACGGATACGGCAATCCGGGCCGTCGTGACGACGGGCTCGGACCCGCGCTTGCCGAGCGGCTGGAAGCGGAGCATCTGCCCGGCGTGACGACGGACAGCAACTATCAGCTCCAGGTCGAGGATGCGGCGGCGGTTTCACAGTGTGATGCGGTCATTTTCGTGGATGCGGCCGATGCCGGCGCCGCGCCTTTTTCGTTCACCGGGCTCGAGCCCTCGGACGAGACCGCCTTCACCACTCATTCGGTTTCGCCTGCTTCGGTTCTTGCCCTGTGCAGGGACTTATACGGAACGCATGCCGCGGCCTATCTTCTTGCGATCCGCGGATACGAATGGGATATGGGTGAGGGGCTTACGCATGCGGCAAAAAAAAATTTTGAAGAGGCGCTCCGGTTTATAAAACAGAAAATAGCAGAGCTGATGAATATCGGCTAAACGATACGCATGGAATGGCTTCCGGCGGCCCGTCTTAAAAGATGCAGCGTTGATATTATAGAATAAAATAAGAAAGGAGAATTCCGATGGCGGATAAGAAAAAAATATTGGTAATCGATGATGATTCGGACATAACCGATTCGATAAAGGCGATACTCACGGCCAACGGCTTTGAGACATTTACGGCGAGCGACGGCCGGGACGGTCTTGATGCCGTGGACAGGGTAAAGCCCGACCTGGTTCTCTGCGACATGATGATGGAGCAGGTCGATGCAGGCTCGAAGGTCGCACAAGAGATAAGGAAAAAGCACAAAAAGCTTCCCCTATACCTGCTGAGCAGCATCGGGACGGCCACTTCTATGAACATAGAGGTGGAAAAGCTGGGATTCAACGGCGTGTTTCAGAAGCCGGTTTATCCCGACCAGATGGTTAAGGCCATAAAAAAAGCCCTTCACATGCAATAATGATGCCGCCCGCCGGCATGGAAATGCAAAAGCCAGCCTCACGAGCTGGCTTTTGTGTCTGAATATTCTTACTGCATGAACTTCGATACGAACGGTGATGCAAAGCCGGATCATTATTTCGATTGTATGGCCTGATAGAGCCTGTAGCCGCCGCTTATGTTTTTGACGCGGTAACCCTTCTGGCGAAGGATGCGTGAGGCGATATAGCTGCGCACGCCCGCATGGCAGTAGATGAGAACGTCCCTGTCCGCCGGTATCTCTGAAAGGCGGCCGCGTATCTCGTCCACCGGGATATGATATGCGCCCGGCACCATCCCTTCCGCGGTTTCATCACTCGACCTCGCGTCTATGAGGAACGCGCCGCCTGCCATAGCGTCCGGCACCTCGTTCCAGTATATTACATCGACATTCTGCTGTATTATGTTGGCTGCGACATAGCCCGCCATGTTTACCGGGTCCTTGGCTGAAGAAAAGGGAGGGGCGTATGCAAGCTCAAGCTCTTGAAGGTCGAACACGGTCATACCCGCGTGCAGGGCGGTCGCCAGCACATCGATGCGCTTGTCCACTCCCTCGCGGCCTATGATCTGGGCGCCCAGAAGCTTCCCCGCATCAGGGGTAAAGAGCAGCTTTATGCACATATGCTCCGCGCCGGGATAGTACTGGGCATGTGAATACGGATGAATATGGCATGCGCGGTATGCGACGCCCATGTCTTTCAGGCTCTTCTCGTTTTTACCGGTGCTGGCGGCGTTCAACTCCAGCACGCTCACGATTGAAGTGGACTGCACCCCTTCATATCTTATCGGACGTCCCGCTATGTTGTTGGCGATTATCCATCCCTGCCTGTTTGCCGGACCCGCCAGCGGCAGCAGGGTGTCTTCGCCGGTGATGAGGTCCTTGACCTGTACCGCGTCGCCCGCGGCGTAAATCGAGGGATCGGAGGTGCGAAGATATTCATCGACCACAATCCCGCCCCCGGCTCCGATGGCGAGGCCCGCCTCCCGGGCGAGCATGGAATCAGGCTTCACGCCGATTCCCAATACCACCATATCAGCCGGGATGTCCTTTCCGCTTCCGAGAACCACGCGCTCCACCCTGCCGTTTCCCTGAAGGGAAGCGGCGGTTTCATTAAGGAGCAGGTCTATCTGCTCCTTAATGATATGGTTGTGTATAAACTCCGCCATCTCCGGGTCAAAAGCGCGCATGAGCTGTGACGTGGATTCTACAAGGTGCACCTTCACGCCCCATTCATGAAGGGTTTCCGCCATTTCCAGGCCGATAAACCCTCCCCCGATGACTGCTGCGTGATCCGGCATGTTTTTTTTGATGTAGAGCTTTATCGTGTCGGCATCGGGTATGGTTCTCAGTGTGAAGACGTTCTCCATGTCCGATCCGGGTATGCCGGGGTCAACCGGATTTGCCCCCGGACAGAGGACCAGAGAGTCATAAGACTCGCGGTAGGTCGTACGCGTCGCTTCATCGTACACCTCGACGCACTTTTCCTCCGTCAGTATTCTTTTGGCTTCATTTCCGGTGCGCACGTCGATATTAAAGCGGAGTTTCATTGACGGGGCCGTATTCAGGAGCAGCGAGTCCCTCTGGGTTATGACGTCGCCGATATAGTAGGGAAGGCCGCAATTTGCGAAGGAGACGTGTTCACCCCGCTCGAGCATGACGATCTGCGTATACTCTTCAAGCCTCCTCAGCCTGGCCGCGCAGCTTGCGCCCGCCGCCACACCGCCGACGATAAGGACTTTTTTTGTGCTCATTATTATTCGGGTATCATCGTCGGTATCAGGCGGTGTCTTCATCCCCGGCCATGGCCAGGAACTCCTCCCAGACCTTTTCGATCTCCCGCGCCGCCTCCTCGTCGAGCTTTTCAATGACAAAGCCCGCGTGAATGATGACCTTGTCTCCCACCTTTACGTCAGGGGCGAGAGACAGGTCAACCGCCGTTTCAACCTGGTGCGCTTCCGCGATTGCGCGGGTTCCCTCGATTTTGATGATTTTCATCGGTACTGCAAGACACATGGTACAACCTTTTTTATGGTGATAATTTGTAACCTGACAAACTCGTATATTAAGGTATTATTTTTGCAACAATTTAACTATAAGGAATTGAAACTGAAATATAAGTTACGAAATCTAAACTAATCCTCCCTGAGGGTCAGCATATCCTGGGCAATTGCTCGTCGGTCAAAAGGGGTAAAATTCTCCGTCCTCCGATCGGTGTTTTTATATACGCCTTGCCCGGGAATTCGCGGTCAATCTCACCGATCATGGCCGCATTTTGTCCCTCCTTTGTGCTTTTCAGCGCTTCCACTATCCCCGGGGCATCGCCGCGATTCACGATGAACAGGGCCTTCCCCTCATTCGCGACGTACAGCGGGTCGATGCCGAGGATGCCGCACATGCCCCTGACCTCTTCGCGGATCGGAAGCAGGTCCTCGTATAGTACCGCGCTGTAATTTTGTCCCTTCACGATCTCATTGAGCACCGAGGCGACTCCGCCCCTCGTGGGATCCCGCATGAACCTGATGCTGCCCGGATACGCGTCCGCCGTTTTCCGTATCATATGATTGAGATGCGCGCAGTCCGATTCGAGCCCCGATGAAAACGAGAGGCTGTTCCTCGCCGCCATCACCGCCATGCCGTGGTCCCCTATGGTGCCGTTGATGATGATCGCATCGCCCGGGGATAGGGGGAGGCGATGCAGTTTTTCGATTATTCCGATGCCTGACGTATTGATAAAGATCTTGTCCGCCTTGCCGTGAGGGACCACCTTTGTATCGCCGGTTACGATTTTAACCTCCGCTCCGTCCGCTTCGCTTTTCATGGAATCGAGTATTTTTTCCAAAAGTGATATCTCAAGCCCTTCTTCAAGTATCAGGGAGCACGAGATGAAGAGCGGCCGCGCGCCCATCACCGCCAGGTCGTTCACCGTTCCGTTTACCGCCAGCTTTCCGATGTCGCCGCCGGGAAAGAACACGGGGGTTACGGTGAAGGTGTCGGTGGTAAAGGCCAGGGATGCGTTTCCAACCGCCAGGACGGCCGAGTCGTCGAGCTGGATGTTTGTGCTTCCCAATCGCGCTCTGATGACCGATTCGATCAGCTCGTTCATCAGCCTTCCGCCGCTCCCGTGGCCCGGTAATATTTTGCCCGGCATCACCCGCTCCAGTATTTGAAATATGCGGCGCAGGGTCCCTCCATCGAGACCATGCATGGACCGATCGGGTCTTCGGGCGTGCAGGACCTGGCGTACAGGCCGCACTCGGGCGGTGTGATGAGGCCCCTCAGGAGCTCGCCGCACCTGCATCCCTTCGCCTCCTTCGGGGGAGGCGGCGTCACCGGGAATTTCCTGCCGGCATCGAAATCGGCAAATTCCTCCCTCATCTCCATGCCGCTTCCCGGTATGACGCCGATCCCACGCCACCGGGAATCGGCGCTCCTGAAAACCATGTTCATGAGCTCCAGGGCCCTGGGGTTTCCCTCTTCTTTAACCACGCGGTAATACTGGTTGACCACTTCATTTTTGGCGTTGCCGATCATATCGATGAGCGTAAGCATGCCGATCATCAGGTCGTGCGGCTCGAACCCTGAAACGACGCAGGGTTTTGAGTATGTATCAGGTACAAACCGCCACGCCCCCGCGCCGATGATGGCGCTCACGTGCCCGGGGAGTATGAATCCGTCAATCTTGACCTCACCCGCGTCGAGCAGCGCCTTGACCGCGGGAGGGGTGTATTTGTTTCCCGGAAGGATGGTGAAGTTGCCGACATTGCGCCTCCTCGCCTCAATCACCGCTGCGGCCTCGGTCGGCGCGGTGGTTTCAAAGCCGACGGACAGGAACATGACGTTCAGATCCGGGTTCGATTCCGCCAGCTCGAGTGCGTTCAGGGGCGAGTACACGACATGGATGTCCATGCCCGCCGCCGTTTCCTTTGCGAGGGAGCTGTAGGACGAGGGCACCTTCATCATATCGCCGAACGTGGCAATCGTGACGCCGTGCCGCTTCCCGATCTCTATCGCCCGGTCGAGGTATTCATTCGGCGTCACGCAAACCGGGCACCCGGGCCCGTCGATCAGCGCGAGGCCTTCAGGAAAAAGATCCTTGACCCCGCTGCGGAAAAATTCGGTCGTGTGCGTCCCGCACACCTCCATGATCCTGATTTCCCTCTCCAGGCGCAGGCTCCTGAACCTGCGCGCAAGCCTGTTGTTAAGATCATCCTTTTTCATTCAATCTCGATGCTGGTGATAAAAAGCTCCCTTCCCTCTATGATCTCGATATCGTTTGAGCTGCATGACGTGCAGCTAAAGCTCCAGTTCTTGTTTTTGAAGGTTTGCATGTTGCCGCATGATCTGCATTTAATGGTGACCGGAACCTTCTCTATGGCGATCGAGGCGCCGTCCGCGATCGTGTCCTTGCTCAGCATATCGAAGTAGGTCTGCGCCCATTCCGGGATAATGTCGGAGAGATCGCCGATCTTCAAATTGACCTTGACGACCTTTTGAGCGTTGTTCTTGTTCGCGTTCTCCAGAACGATATCGAGTATATTGTTCATTATGGACAGCTCGTGCACTAAGATCTCCTGTCTTTAATGCGGACTCAAACTCTCTGAATGGGATTTGACGCCAATACACGATTTCGAGGATTTTTCAGGGACAATTCTCCGGTGAAAGGCTTCATAAAAAACATTCTGACCGATCTTATAAATATCATAACCTGAAATGCGGGTTGGATGTCAATACTATTTAAGAATATATTTTCTTAATAAGCATGGCGTGAATTGAATTCCAATACCTAAAAATCGTTGATTTATTTGCGGGCGGATATATCTGGTTGATAAAGCCATGTCCGGAGGAGGGATGAACCAGAACCAGATCAGCGGAGTGGAGCTCATTGTAGGTATCCCATCCTACATGGAGGCACAAACCATCGGATTTGTGACCAGGCAGGCGGACCTGGGCATCAGGCGCTATTTTCCCCGCAGGAAGGCGCTCATCGTTAATGCGGATAACCACAGCGAAGATGAAACAAGGGAGGTCTTCCTTTCAACTGACACAACCACCCCCAAAAGATATATGACGACCCCGAAGGGCGTGAAAGGGAAGGGCAACAATCTTCTGAACCTCTTCAGATTCTGCACGAGCATGCTTTCCTCCCTCAAGGCGGTCGTGCTTGTGGACGCAGATTTACGGTCGATCACGCCCGAGTGGATAAGGTATTTGGCCGAACCGATATTCAAGGGATACGAGTTTGCGCTTCCGCGCTACTCACGCCACCAGTTTGACGGTACCATTACCAATCATATCTGCCATCCAATGCTCTACGGGCTGATGGGCGAGAACGTGCGCCAGCCCATCGGAGGGGAGTTCGCGTTCGCCCCCCGCGTCATGCTCCACTGGCTTGATCAGAAATGGCTCCCCACGACCAGGCTTTACGGGATTGACATATTCATGACCCTTAACGCGATTCTCGGAAAATTCAGGCTGTGCGAGGTCGGCCTGGGCGCCAAGGTGCACAACGCGAGCTCGCCGAAGCTCGGGCCCATGTTCACCCAGGTGGTCACCACCTTTTTCAACGGTATCCTGGAGCACAAGTCCGACTGGATCGGGCTTCTGCATGAGAATTTTAAGCCGAAGCCCCTCTTCGGCCTGAAGAGACTTTCGGCGCCCCAGGAGCTTTCCGTGGACCCGCGCGACATGAAGGATAAACTGCGGGCCGAGTTTTTGTCCCGCGAGAAGCTTCTGAAAAAATATCTGAGCCGCTACATCTACAGCAATTTCAGGCGGATGATCGACCAGGACCATTACCGCATGGATACGCTGATGTGGACCCAGGCCGTATACCAGATACTGTTCACGTTTGACGTCGGGTCGCCTAAGGTGAAAAGGGAAATCGTCGAGGCCCTGAAGCCGCTCTACTTTGCGCGATCCGTCACCTTCGATTATGAGACGTGGAAATATCGGATCGATTTTGCCGAAGACCTCATCCGGGACCAGGCATCAGCCTTTGCTTCTCAGAAGCCTTATTTCTACGGCCTGTATCTCAAGCGTGCCCAGGATCTGGGCGGAAGACTGCATAAAAGTTTATAGCCGTAGTGGTTCCAAGCCTTCAGCGAAGCGGTTTGATATTTTTCGTTTCGAGTATGCTGTACGGCGGTTTACCCTGTGATTCATGGTAAATCCGGATGAGGATCTCGGCGAGTATCCCGATCTGTATGAAGAGCACCGAGAGTACGACGAACATCACCGTAAGAAGAAGCAGCGGGTTTCTGGTCATTGACCGGTTGAGCGTGATTTTCATGAGGATGACCGTGATCCCGCTTATGATGCTTAAGACGAACAGGAGAAAGCCGGTGCCGCCGAAGACGTAAATCGGCTTGGTGGAATACTTGCCCAGGAAGGTCACGGTGATGAGATCGAGGAGCACCTTATAGGTGCGTTTGATCCCGTATTTTGACGCGCCGTACTTTCTCGCGTGATGCGCCACCGGTATCTCGGTGATCTTGGCGCCCACCCATGAAGCATGCACCGGTATGAAACGGTGCATCTCTCCGTACAGATTGACTTGTTTGAGCAGGCTGCTGCGGTAAGCCTTCAGAGAGCAGCCGAGGTCATGAAGCTGAACTCCCGTGACCCTTGATATGAGTCGGTTCGCCAGCCATGAGGGGAGCCGGCGGCTCAGCAGCTTGTCGTGCCGGTGCTTTCTCCACCCGCTCACCACGTCGTATCCCTCCTCGATCTTTTCGACGAGCTTGCCGATATCATTGGGATCATTCTGTAAATCAGAATCCAGGAACACGGTAATGTCTCCGGTGGCGTATTCGATGCCCGCCGACATCGCCGCTGTCTGTCCGAAGTTACGCCTGAAGATCACCAGCTTGATGCGCCTATCCCTTGTAGCAATGTCTTTCAAAATGGCCGGGGA
>CAZHAD010000024.1:0-22054 GCA_964529965.1 uncultured Leptospirales bacterium
ATTTTTTAAGGTCTTCACGGAAACGATTTACATGAGTGGCTTTTATTTGAGACATCCGTATTTTTTGAAAATGCGGAGAGGGGAGAACATGCTTTTTGATTTTACGCAGTGCTTCGTCTTTATATTTTGGTGAGGCGTTGGTTTTTTCTTCCCAGTATTTAAGGAGTGCATCGACAAACAGCGGGTCTTTTTCTTTTTTTACAATCTGGCCCGCTTTAATCATATCAGCGGCTTTAACGGCTGCTTTGTCGCGGTCGGTTTCTCCGGTGGACTTGCCCCCAGTATATGTCCCGGTCGCTTCATCCCATAAACGGACATACCAGACATTACTGCGTCGATAGAGAGAGAATGGTTTTTTACGCTTCATGATAGGCCCCCCTTATTATTGTAATGGGTGCCCTGATAATACCTTACGGCTACAGTTTACAGCTACAACGCCCTTTTTAGCCTTATTGTTATTCAATTTTGAATGACCTTGTTTTCGTAACCCCTGAATCATTCAGGACTTACAAACTTGGGCGCTACTGGACTTGAACCAGCGACCCTCTGCTTGTAAGGCAGATGCTCTTCCAGCTGAGCTAAGCGCCCTTGGTGAATTTTTTTTCAGCGATTTTGCTTGCGTGAAAAGAAAGGGTGATTTTGTGCGGAACATCGATGTTTTTGCCGGCTATCGGTGAATATACCTTTCTTGGTTTTTTCTCCGCCTGATAGAACGTCCCGAACCCGCGGATTTCGACCTTGCCACCCCCCAGCACGGTCTCTTTAATTTTATCGATGAAGTTGTCGACGATGTAGAGCACCTCTTTTTTTTTAAGCCCGCTCTGCCGCGTGAGGCGCTCTACGATATCGGATTTAGTCATACACGGCACCCTTATGATTTGTTTTGAAGTGCGGCGTTGACCCGTTTTGCCAGCCTTGATTTTTTCCTGGAAGCCGTTTTTTTATGAATGACCCTTCGCGCCGCGGCCTTGTCTATGATTGTAATGAAACCGACGAGCATTTTTTTCAACTGATCGGAATTATTCTTTGATTCTGAGGCCTTTACCACCTTCTTGAACGCGGTGCGGATCGAGGATTTAAACTGGGAGTTTTTTCCCCTTCGTTTTTCATTTTGCCTGTTTCTTTTGATTTGTGACCTGATGTTTGCCAATTGTTTTTCCTTCAAATGATATTTCGGGTGGCAATGATGCTATCGGTGTTGCAAACTGTCAAGATTTATTACTCGTAACCGATGAATTTTATCACATAATGTCTCGTGCGTTCTTTCTTGCTGACGGCTGTTATATCTCATCTTCGGGTATAATAAAGGTGATGAGATGATTTAAGAGATAGGGAACCCATGTGGCGTTGATGAATTTTTGGTACATGGTTATGTGAAGCACTTTCGCAGATTCATTCAGATATGAGCATCCTGAAAAGCTGTCGGGGATAATAATAGATCATGCAGTCCGATTTTGCATCATGCAGCTTCATGAGATACCAGAACACCTTTGTCTTGTTCGTATTATAGGAATAGATATAAAAATTTTTATCCCTCTGAACCGTCGGATTTCCGTACCTATGGCCAAGCCTCGCTCGTATGAGAAGCTCCTCATCCGGGCCGATCGTTCCCCAGTTCTCCATCATGGTATAGAGCTTGTTGTTGACGAACAGGTAATCGATACTGGGTGACGACAGTATCCTTAGGATTTTTATCTTTTTGTATAGATTATTATCAATCGCGGTGATATAGTTCAACATCCTGTTTTTATATTTCGGCCGTTCACTCGGTGTAAACTCGATGTATTTTTCATCGGCGGGGAGCGTCTGTTTGAACTTTACCAGAAGGGCGCCCCACTCATACAACGGAGTTTCGGCTTCCATTGCGTTGACGGGCGCAATGCACAGGCCTGTTGCAAGGATAATCGCGAGGAATGGTAACAGTCGATTGATCATTTTCAGGAACTATCGGTATAATTAATCGGTCATCATGTTACAGAAATCTTTTTACGTGCCGGTATCCGGCATCATTTCATTAACGGCGCGCCGGATAATGACGTTTAAGATAATGATAACCATACCATTCGTCAATAAGTTAATTTAATTTACATCCCTCGAAAGAAAACTTCATAAAAATATAATTTGAAAAATTTGTGCAGATATATTATTATAGTATCTACAAGAATGAAAACGTTTCCAGGGGGTAATGGCTATGAAAAAGATCGCGTGCTGTTCACTGGTTCTGTTGTTGGGTATAACTTCGGTTTTTGCGTTTCCGTCTTCTCATTTTAAGGGAATAATCATTGATATCGGCAATGATTCGATTCAAATAAAAAAACTCGGCAAGGAAATCACACTGTTTCTGACCCCGAATACGAAGGTCCTTTTCCATGGAAGGGAGGTGGAGCCCCGATCTATAGACATATGTCAAACGGTCAAGGCTGCGTATGTGCTTAAGAACGACCGGAAGGAGCTGGTTACCCTCGACATACTCCGGCGGAGCTATTGCACGAGATAAATGGGGGTGAATGAGATTTACATGATCGGCATGTGCGGGATCGCGATGGGCACCCTCGCATCAATGCTTCGCGAGAAGGGCTTCGCCGTATCCGGTTCCGACCGGAACATCTATCCGCCCATGAGCGATATGCTGCGCCGGCAGGGTATCCTTCTTCACGAAGGATTCATGTCTGAACACGTCAAAAACCCCGACTTGGTCGTCATCGGCAACGCGGTCGCCAGGGGAAACCCTGAAGCGGAATACGTGCTGGACCGCGGGATACCGTATTGCTCCATGGCCCAGGCGCTTCAGGCTTACTTTTTACGTGGGATGGAGGTCGTTGCGGTGTGCGGCACCCATGGGAAGACCACCACGGCCGCGCTCCTGTCCCATATCCTCGTGGCCGCTGGTCTTTCGCCGTCCTTTTTTGTCGGGGGCGCGGTCAGAAATTACGACTCAAGCCACAGGCTGGGCTCGGGCGGTCTTTTCATCATCGAAGGGGACGAGTACGATTCTGCATTTTTTGAAAAGATCCCGAAGTTCATGGTGTACCGGCCCCGGCACCTGGTGCTGACATCCCTTGAGTTCGACCACGCGGACATATACCGTGACCTTTGCGAGATAGAGCTATGGTTCAAAAGGCTGGTCAATATCATTCCTTCAAAGGGGAATATCGTGTATTCGTCCGATTACGCCAATCTAGGGAGCATCGTATCGACCTCCCTTTCCCAATGCTATTCATTTGGCGCAGGCCATTCGGATTTCCGCTGCGTTCCAAGGGGGAACGGAGGCGAGTTTGCTGAACTTGATATCGAGCGCCCCGGGGGCGGCTTTCGGGTGAGGACCAGGCTCTTGGGCGGCTTTAATTATGCCAATCTTCTTGCCGCTGCGGCCATGGCGAAGCTCCTCGGCGCGGATGAAAGCGGCATCCGGCAAGGGATTGAATCGTTTGAAGGGGTGCGAAGGCGCCAGGAGCTCATATACCGAAGAGGGAACGTGAGCATATATGAAGATTTCGCCCACCATCCGACCGCGGTAAAAAATACGCTCGAGGCGATCAAGATGCGCCATTCGGACGCACGCGTATGGGCGGTGTTCGAGCCGCGGTCCGCCACCTCAAGGCGGAGCGTGTTCCAGCATGTGCTTCCCGCCTCATTCGCGGCCGCGGACGTTATCATCATCAAGGAGCCCTACCGGGGATCCTTCATAAAAAATGAGGAAAGGCTAGATATTGATTTCCTTCTCAATGATATTCGCTCGTTCAATCAAAATGCCCATGTCTTCCGGGAGGTGAATGACATCATTGCCCGGATTACCGGCTCGATCGACCTGGAAGAGAAAAACGTGATCGTACTCATGTCCAACGGCGGCTTTGACGGGATATATGCAAGGATTGTTGAAGCTATGGACGGATTGATGGCCGCCGGGGTGCCGCATTGATCGGATGACCGGGCGGAGAGTGCGAATTAAATTTCCGCACCACAAATAAAGTCTTGATTATTTAGCGGCGAGGCCCCGAGAATGGGGCCTGCGTTGATGCAGGATATGCAAAAAATTTGATCTGGTATATTATATGAAGAAGCTCTTTCCGTTTATTCCCGTACTCGTTGTTCTTTTTTCAACCCTGCCGCTCGCCGCTGCGGAGAAGTACGCGGTCATCAAGTTCGATGGAAGCGTCAATCCGATCATGGCGGATTACGTGGATAACTCAATCAAGTCCGCTCAGGAACAGGGGATGGAATTCATCGTGATACAGCTCAACACGCCCGGAGGCCTCGTATCCTCGATGCAGGAGATCATACAGACGATCATGACCTCCAGGATCCCTGTCGTCGTGTACACCTATCCACGCGGCGCGCACGCGGCGTCCGCAGGAGGGTATATCATGCTGGCGGCCAATGTCGCGGTCATGGCCCCCGCCACGAACATCGGCGCCATGCATCCGGTCAGCCTTTTCGATCTTTCGGGAAGCGAAAACAAGGAGGGCCAGGGCGGTATCATGGGTCTCAAGGCTCTGAACGACCTGCTCGCGTACGCGCGGAGCCTGGCGCAGAAGAGGCACCGGAACGTGGAATGGACCGAGCGAGCGGTGAAGTATGCGATTTCCAGCACGTATCTCGAGGCGCTCCACATGGGAGTGATCGATTTCGTGGCGGAGGACATGAATGACCTGCTCCACAAGCTGAACGGCCGCACCCTGAGCATGGACGGTAAGAAGTTCGTGTTTCATACCCAAAACATCGAAGCAGCATATTTCAACATGGACTGGAAGCAGGAATTCCTGAATTTTTTTGCTGATCCACAGATGGTGCTCCTTCTCCTGGTCGTCGCGGTGGTAGGCATCGGCTGGGAGATCAAGAGCCCCGGGCTGATCGCTCCGGGCGTGATCGGGGGCATAGCGCTTTTCCTGTTCCTCATGGTGGTGCGGATTCTGCCGGTCAAAATCGCCGGCCTGCTTCTCATCATTCTGGGGATCGTCTTTTTCATCCTTGAAATAAAATTTATGAGCTACGGGCTCCTAACCATAGGAGGGATAGCTTCGTTCATATTCGGCTCCATGATTTTGTTCAACTCCCCGCTGCCCGGAGGCGCCATCCCCTTTTCGACCATCCTTGCCACGATGCTGGCCCTTATGGCCTTCTTCTTTCTCGTGGTGCGGGCCCTGATCCGCGCGCATCACAGCAAGGTGACCACGGGCAGGGAGGGCCTCATCGGAGAGGAGGGTGCGGTCCTCATCGATTTTAACGAACGGATGATGGGGAAAATAAAGGTTCACGGGGAGATATGGGACGCCCAGGGTGATGCGCCTCTTCGCAAGGGCGACGAGATCGTGGTCACGGATATGCGGGGCATGACGCTCATGGTTAAAAAGAAATAAATTACAAGGAGGATTGTATGCTTATCGGTTTCAATTTTCTTTTGATATTGATCATCGTGGGTGCTTTTATTCTGGTCTCGGCCGTAAAGATCGTGAAGGAATACGAGCGGGCGGTGGTATTCAGAATGGGCAGGCTCCTGAAGACGGCCAAGGGGCCGGGTATGATCATCATCATCCCGGTAGTCGACCGGTGGGTCAGGGTGAACCTGAGGCTCATCGCCCTGGACGTGCCTCCTCAGGACATTATCACCAAGGACAACGTGTCGGTGAAGGTCAATGCCGTAGTCTATTTCAGGGTCGTGGATCCAAATAAGGCCATCACCGATGTCGACGATTACCTGTACGCGACATCGCAGATGTCCCAGACCACGCTGCGGAGCATACTGGGTATGGTCGAGCTCGACGACCTGCTATCCGACCGCGAGCGGATAAACATGGAGCTCCAGAAGGTGCTCGACCAGCACACCGACCCGTGGGGGATCAAGGTCTCGGCGGTGGACGTCAAGAACGTTGACCTGCCCCAGGAGATGCAGCGCGCCATCGCGAGGCAGGCGGAGGCGGAGAGGGAGCGGCGCGCCAAGGTCATAAGCGCGGAGGGCGAATTCCAGGCGGCGCAGAAGATGGTGGACGCGGCTGCCCTCATGGAAGAACATCCGATCGCGGTGCAGCTCAGGTACCTGCAGACGCTGCGGGAGATAGGGACCGAGAAAAATTCCACGACCCTGTTCCCGATCCCCATAGACCTGATAGAGATGTTCTTTAAAAAGAAATAAGACCGGGATATGAGCAATCGGCCGCTAAATGCGCGGCCGAGGCAAAAAAATAATGAAGGTACGGAGGGACCGTGTATGGGGACAATGCGCGGCTTTATTAAAACATGGGGCGCGCAGATCAGGGGCAATTTTCTGGTGCTCTCCGTCCTTCTGGTCGCGATCGGGCTCGCGCTTTCGGCGCGGCACATGCAGGAAACGGGCAGGGGATCGTTCAGCTGGTTCGATGCGATCCTCCTGGTCATCGGCGTGGTCCTGACCCATGTGTCCGTGAATCTTTTCAACGAATACTCCGATTACCAGACCGGCATCGATGCGAACACCAGGCGCACCCCTTTCAGCGGCGGGAGCGGGATGATCCAGTCGGGCGAGACCACGCCCCTGGCGGTCAGCACCGCCGCGTGGGAGACGCTTTTTTTCGCCTTCCTCATCGGGCTCTATTTCGCGATCATGGCGCACTGGTTCGTGCTCGTGATCATGCTCGTCGGCGCCCTCTCCATCGTGTATTATACGCGCTACATGGCCAAATGGCTGGTGGGAGAGCTGTTCGCCGGCCTGAGCCTCGGCTCGCTCGTGGTCATAGGCACGTTCATCGCTATGACCGGGGGCAGTGCCGCGGGCATCCGCGATCTGTTCCCGCCCGATGTCATCCTGATCTCCATCCCGCCCGGCCTGCTGACGTCCCTCCTCCTTTTTTTGAACGAGTTTCCGGACGCAGAGGCTGACAAGCAGGGCGGGCGGCTTCATCTGGTGATATGGCTCGGAAAGAGAAAAGCCGCGGTCCTGTACGTGTTCGGGCTTGTGCTCACCTACGCATTTATCATCGCCGCTCCGCTGGCGGGCCTCGGCTCGTGGTGGCTCCTGCTCGGATGCGCCACAATACCGGTTGCTGCCAGGGCGGGCGTAATCGCGCTCAGGCATTACGACGACACGCCGAAGCTGGTGCCGGCCCTGGGGCTGAACGTCGTCACGGTCCTCGCCACCGACGCTCTTCTGGCGGTCGCGGTGCTGTTGGAGATAATCGTCAACATGCCTTGAGCCGGCCTGCAGGAAGAGCGTTTCCTAAAGGCCGGCTCAATATTCAATCAGGGAGAGGCGGGCGTATGAATCGCAGAAGAATTCCCTGCACGCCTGGGGCCTGTGCTCATATATTCCGCACATACCTTGGGGACTCAGGTGGGGGCAGGTGTTTATGGGCCCGCAGCCTGACGCCATGATTGCTCTTTTTTCACCGGTCATCGGGTAACTGCCGCAGCATTGCAGAAGTTTATCTTCGAGAGAGCACCGTTCGCAGGCGGACATACGACAATCCCTCTTCATGCCGTGCAGAAGGTCTTGTATCTGACCATCGCCATGTCGTATATTTTTTTTACCAGCTCGCCGGGATTGTTTTTATAGAGTTTCATCCTGTTGGTGACCATTTGCTTGACCTGACCGATGTTTATCGACGATCCCGCGAACACGACCTCGATCTCGCGCTCGACCGACTTGTAGCTGATGCCGGAGTGTTCGATGCGCTGGCCGATGATATTGCCCTGCATGTTACGGTACTCTTTTTCAAGTTCGATGAGCTCCTGGGATTTTTCTTTCATATTTGAGAAGACCACCAGCGAAGGCAGATATTCGTCGTAGGCGGGGTGCTGCACCAGGGAATCCAGCTTCCCGTTGAAGTTAAAGAGGGTGAGGAGCGAAATCAGCGACGAGCCGTACAGGGTTATCCTCGATTCGGGAATTATGTTGTCGAACGGGTTAAAGGCGATCGAGTTCACCGTTGAAAATGTCTTGATTCCCGCCTCGCCTCTCCCGATGTACACCACGTCGTCTTTCTTCAGATTTTTTTCGTGCATGTACTTTTCGATCTCAATGCTTTTCCGGTCCCCGGATATGAACCGGATGATATCGCCTGCGTATATTTCATTTTGGTGAGGATCCTTTTTTTTCCGGTACTCGGTTGATATAAGATTTTTCTCGATCAACCCCATCCTCTTTATGAACTCGACGGCTATTTCAAAGGGCATGGCCGTGAGCACCAGGGGCTCATACTCTTTAATGAAGCCGACAAAGGTTTCGGCGCCCGGAAAGATCCTCGATTTCTCTCCGATCACGGATACGCAGGTGGTGGGGACTTCTTTCAGAAGAAAATCGGGGAAATAGACCGCGAGCTTGAAGAATGAATAGGGGATGTTTCCCTCAAGTGCGATCCTCCTGTTATTGACATCGAGAATATTTTCCAGCTTTATACCCTCGGTATCAAAGAAGATATTGTCCATGAGCGTACTGTAATCGCCTATCTCAAGGAAATCCCCCAGGCCGAGGAACACCTTTTGGGGATCCTTCCAGAGGGAAGGCAGTTCCCTCACGTATTCACCTTTTCCGAGGCTGATGCGCTCAAAGGGGGCATCCTTGCCGTGATTTATGATTAACAGGTATTTAGCTTCCATGATGATACATATATAACCGTCTTGCATGGGAATGTCAAGGTTTGGGCTGCCGTATTGTCAACATAAAAAGGACCGCATTCTTCACATGTCCAGCCCGGCGGTTTTTCCAACACCATGCTCAAAATCCGCGTCCCTGCACCTGCCGTATCCTCCGGTACAGATTTTCGTCGCTTGTGGCAAACATTATGGTGTTGCTTTTCCAGTTTTCATAATTGCGTATGTATTCGGTTCCCATGCCAATCGCTTCGAAATTCGGGATAAAGCGCGCCATCCCGTTCTGTTCTTTTACCTCCTTTTCGCCGGTGCGGATGCAAAAAAGAACGGCATTGTCGATCACGCGCGGCAGGAGCTCGTCATAGGGAATTTTCATATAATACATGTCGCGGATGAAGCGGAAAAACCGTCTCGAGAAGAATCTGACGGAAAGCACCCCGGGTTTGTCGAAATAAATTGTTCTGTTTGCGGGGTCCCAGGAATAATGCTTAAAATCGTGGTAGGCGAGCAATTCCCCGCGGTTGATATATATCCTCCCCACCATGGCGATAAAAGACATCATGAAATAATTTTCATAATATTTGTCAAACAGCCTGAGGTGCAGCCTTTCCCGTTCCCTCTCTTCCTCGGTCTTCGGCTTCGGCCATGGTTTGTTACGGCAATCGAGGAGATCGTCAACCGTAAGCCCCTTCGGGGATTGCGGCTTCCGGTAGCCGTACCCGACTCCCGGAATGCCCGGCGTATCATCATGCATGCCGTATACCATGTACCAGTATTTCAGTCCCTCCTCGGCAGTCGTATCATGGAAGACGTTTGATTCCGCCTCGCCGATTTTGATGAACGGCCCCCGTTCATAGGGCGACCGGTAAATGGCATACACGTCACCGGGGATACTGCATTCCCATGAAAGAAGCACTTCATCGTAGGAGGCTCCTTTGGATGACCGTAAGGATGTAACGATAGGCAGGATTCCCTTGAAATAGAGAGACGTTTTTTTTACTATCTGGCCCGCGATCGTTTTATAATCCTGAAAAAACGGCTGGGATTCCGTCGAGGTGTATGTGAATTTTTTTTCAGTTTGCGAAAATATCCTCGATTCTATGGACATCATGTTATTTCGTTCGAATATTCTGCCCATCAGGAGGTGGCTGCAGCGGAGTCTGACGCATATCTCCATATAGCGGGAGAGGTTCCGCGGCGATATGGTTTTCGACGTATCATAGGCATATGGGATCGGGTATTTTTTGTAAGATTCTACTTTGAACCCAGCATCGGTCCGAGCCGCTTTCAGCATGGCAAAATACAGGATTTCGCCACTTCGAGACAGGGCGGCATCCGTCTTGTAACGGAGCAGACCGACGACAGGAACCGTGCCGGCTGATATCGGAACCGGAGATTGTAGCGCAATCAACAATGCGGACAACGCAACGCCTGAAAGCCATTTTGTCATACGCACGCCGATGGTCTTCTTATCAGAGGAAGGATTTAAAAAGCGAATCAACCACATTGTTTGGTCTCTTTTCTTCTTTTTTCATTTTGAAGATCTCGATACGGAAGTAACCGAGCCTGATTTTTTTTATCAGGTTCTCGGGAACGAACTGGTTTTTGTATTTTTTGGTAATGGCTTTTTCAAATATGACATTTCTGCACACCGCAAAATACAGGGGTATATTTTTCCGGTACGTTTCGATTCTTTTCCCTCCGCTCAGGCTGTATACCGGTATGGGGATATTGTGGACGATTTTGTAAATAAGGTCGTAGTTGTACGGTATGAGGGATTGGACGATGATGGCGCGCAATCTGTTTTCAACCACGAGACCGGCTGACCAGCTCCCCGCCAGGACTGCGCCCGCCGGGAGCTCCCTGCCGAGCTGCCGTGACGCCGTGTAGAGTTGGTGCTCATGAAAGAAAAGCCATTTTCCATACTGAAAAATTTGCAGTGCGAGCACGATCGACAGCACAATCGATGAGAATTTCGGCAGCTTCATGAGGCCCAGGATGCGCCTCCGGTTCAATATGGTGATTACGATGCAGGCAAGCTCGATCAGGATCAGGGCCCCGATGATCGGTATTGCGCTTGACAGGTCTCCTTTAATGAAGGCGGGATAAAGCGCATCCACCAGCCGGTTTCTCACAGAAACCGGCACCGCCTGCACAAAAAAGACGACGCCCGTATACAGGAGTGAGAACAAAAGGAAAATTGCAAACATCGCATTATGGGGGAATTTTTTCTTTTCAGTGACGAATGAGAACATTTTCAAATCGGCAAAATCGGCTATGAACCTTGCGGCCGCAATGATGAGCGGGACGACCAGAAGAAGGTAATACCGTGAGGGGCTGTAGTAGAGCGTCGTGGTGAAAACGAATCCGAAAATGATCCAGCTCGCCACAATGAGGTCAAGGAGGGAGCGCCGTTCACGGCGCGTATATGCATGAAACGTATACAGCGCGAACAGAAATCCTATCACAAACGTGAAGGGCTGCAGGAACAGGAATTCCATGTACATCCCCTTGGAAAGCACCTTCTGAAGCGGATCGAATGCGGTGAAGGGGATAAAGGCAGCGAGCGGCTGGCCGAAGACTTTAATTGAAATCAGAAGAAACGCCAGCTTTACCTTGAGCTCTCCGAGCTCGGCGAACACGAGGTATACAAGGAAAAAAGCGGCAATGAAGAAAATGAGCGTACGGTTCATGAATTTCTCTGATTTTTTAAACCTGCAGCCGATGTAGATCAATAACGCCGGGGCAATGGAGGGCAAAATGATCAATATGTTTCTTTTGATAAAAAATCCGCCGGCAAGCCCTGAAAAAGCGATGAGGACATACAGGGTCCGAACCATGATTTTTTTCGCTTGATACTCTGTGCCCCCTTCGTCCTCTTTCCTTTCGCGGAAAGGCCTGAACAATTCAGTGAAGCCGAGCAATGACACCACTATATAAAACAACAGGTGGGTTTCATACAATCCGAGCCTGTTGTACATGGCGGTGAAGAAATTTGCGCCGTAGAGGAGCAGGCCGGTCAGTGCCGCGGTCCTTCCGTAATTTCTGTGCAAAAAGATGAAAAGAACGATCATGGTAAGGAATGCATACAGGATCGAAAGGCTGCGGATCGAAGCGTAGCTTACTCCGAAATGCCTGAAAATCCACACGTAGGGTAGCGCGGTGAGGGGGCTTTTTTTTGCCCATCCCTCGTATTCGTCTTCAGGGGTCCATTTCCAGTCGCCGAAAAGCACCTTGTTGCGCGGCTCATAGGTTTTGAATCCCTCATCGGTGTATGTCGCGGCGGAAATGGACAGGTCCAGTGGCGCATCCGCGTTTATATGGACGAGCCTCATGCCGGTGAATAACAGGATGAGGAAGGCAACCGCCGGGTAGTACAATCTTCCGGCAGAAAGTCCGTTCAATTTAGTCAGCATGATCGCCCTTTTTGCTCATGAGGTTCCATCGCGCTCCGACCCCGTGACCGCAGGGCAGGGAGCGTCGGGCGGAACCATCCCCCGTGAGTAGAGATTTTGGCAATGATATTTTCTGAAAACGGCGAGGTATCCTTCCACCATTTTTTCCCAGGCGTAACTGTTGATTGTGTAATCCCTCGATTCCTCTCCGAATTTCTGCAGATTTATGCGATCGGACAGAAGGGCGTGAATCTTATCGACCCATACCGAATCCGCTTCAGGAGAGACGAGAAATCCGTTCTTGCCGTCGATGACCGCACAGGTTATGCCCTCGATTGCCGAGGCCAGCACGGGCAGTCCGTTCACCGATGCCTCAAGCGCGACAAGGCCGAACCCCTCGGTATCTCCGATCACCCTGACGTTCGGCATGACGTACAGGTCCGCGTGCCTGAGTATTTGAACCATTTCCTCCAGCGGAAGCTTTCCGAGAAAAAAGGCCCTGTTTTTGATATCAGGACGCTTCAGCGCCCTCTGTATGTCGATCTCCTCGATCCCAAGTCCCAGAATCAGGATAATCAGATGGGCGATATACTTGGGAAGCAGGCTCAGGAAAAAATTGATCTTCCTGATATGCCGGTGAGGCGGGCCGATGATCAGATAGATGATGCTTTGATCGAGTTGAGGCAGAACCCTCGTGATGAACCAGGAAAATCCCTTCCTTCGCACGCTCCTTCCGATGGAGACCAGGATTTTTTTCTCATGCAGCGGGATCCCCAGCTTCTGTTCAAGCGACTTCCTGAAACCGGGCTGCGTGTTGATGAACGACATGGCCGTGTCGACCCCGTTGCGTACGACATACACCCGGTCGCGGTCGAAACCCCGCCTGATGCATTCACCGGCGGTCGCCTGGCTCACGGCGATCACCCCGTCAAGATTTTTAAACTTGGCCACCACGAATTTCTGGAACAGCTTGCTGGGGTAGACGATATCCAGCCCGTGGAGGGTCACGAGCACCGGGACACCGGTCATCTTCTTGATCGGGAGCGCGAAGAAGGCCATGAGGCCGTCGTTGAGATGGATGAGGGAGATGTTCGGATTTTCGCTCAGTATTTTTTTTGCCCTGAAGCACACCGTAAGGAGGAACTTCATCTTGCTGGACCGGTTGTCATATATGAGGGTGTGCACCTTGCACGACTTCGCCGTCCCGTTGATCAGCTCGTAACTCTGTTTTTCCATGCCCCCGATGGAGGGGGGATACTTATGCGTTATAAACAGAATCTCCATCACTGAGTTCTCCTGAGGTGCGGATGACGATAAAGAAGGCGATGAAGCCGACGCAGATCCAAACCAGCTGCCGCGCGCGGCGCAATATCGATACCGTGATCCATACGTTGCCGCCGGGGATATGGATAAATTCGAGCATGATTTTGTTGGCGTATTCCTCTATCCCGATCTGGCCCGGAATGAACGCGCCCACGCCCTTGAAAACCATGACGCCCACCTCCACGGCGACGCATGAGAGGAATGTCACGCTGAATCCCAGAAAATTAAGTATTAAAAAAAATTCCATGGCGCCGAACAGCCAGCTCGAAAGGGAGAGCAGGTATGCGACGATGAAATTGATTTTTTTCCTTTTATAAAAATCGACCAGCTCGGCGTCGATTTCCAGCATCTTGCCTATGGCGTTACGCAGAAAGGTCGAATGGGGAAAGCGCCGGGCAAGGCGCGCCAGCAGCGCGGCCGGAGCGGCGAGGACCCCTCTTCCACTGCCGAGCCGGTAAATGAACAGCGCGAACAGCATGAAGATGACAACCATGGCCGCCATGAGGTACGAAGGATCGACGCTTGGCTTGAGACGATCGAAAAATATATATATTCCGATCATGATGAGCGTCACCGCTGAGAAGAAGAGCAGGAACCGCGATATCGTGAATGAGACGATGCTGTCCTTGTACGGGACCTTTTGTCTTTTAAGGAGCAGGGCCTTGAGCGCTTCGCCCGCGATGACGTTCGTGGGGTTTATCTGGGCGAGGCTCTCGCCGATCTGGCGGATGATGAAAAGGCGCGACATGGAAAGGTGGCCGGGGTAGCTGTAAAACGAAAGCCTCCAGGCAATAGTGACCATGAGGTATCCGGCGAAGGTCGCCACTATGAGAAAAATAAATTTAACATTGATGAGCCTGAGCTGGTCCCAGATGCCCGCCAAATTCGACCGGGATACGAACCAGTAGAGGAGCGCGATCCCCGCGATGAGGCCCGCGATCTTGAAGATGGTGTAGAGGAGATGGTTTCTGTTCGCCCCGGTGCCGGTGGTATCAGACGGCAATTTCATCAATCTCCTCTGGCTTCATATTGTTGTCGGATACCATCTTTTCGTATGATTTGAACATTTTCCTGCACAGGACATCCCATTTTTGGGACCGTGCGTATTCGAAAGCCTTTTTGCCCATACGCTTCAGAACGGCCGGATTGTCGATAAGATAAGCGAGTTTTTCGCAGAAGGCGTCGATGTTTTTGGGTTCGACCAGGTACCCGGTCTCACCCTCCCTGATGATGCCCAGTTGCCCGCCTTTCGCCGCCGCGACCACCGGCAGACCGGAGGCCATGGCTTCCAGGTTTACGTTGCCGAAGGTTTCGGTGATTGAGGGGAACAGGAATATATCGCAGGATGCGTAAATCCTGGGCAGCTCGTCATGGAGCACCTTGCCGGTGAACACGGCGTCGGGCATCCTTTTTTCCATGTATCTTCTCTGCGGTCCGTCGCCGGTGATGATCATTTTTACGTTGGGGTGAGTCGCGCTCAGTTTTTTGTAAATGCCGACAATGGTCCCTATCTCCTTGACCCAGTAGAGCCTGCTCACGAAGAGTATCCGTATCGTGCCCCTGCCGCACAGCCGGTCGATGAATGCGTTATCGCGTTTGTGGGGATTGAATTTGACCGTATCTATACCCCGGCCCCAGATCGTCAGGTGCGCGCGATCGATGTCTATTTTTACGAGGTCCTCCAGAACTGGCCTCGTGGGCACATACACGAGGTTGCACTTATTGTAAAAATATCTGAGGATAGGCGGGACCAGGGCGCCCAGAAATTTTAGAAACGGGAGGTATTTGAAATAGTAGTCCACATAGTTGGGGAAGTGGGTGTGATAGGTGCTGACCAGCGGCAGCCTGTTCGCGAGGGCGTATTTGAGCGCGTAACGACCGAGAAACGAGGGGGTGGTGAAATGAACGAGATCCGGTTTGAATTGATAAAGGGCGTTTCGGAGATTCCTGTCAAAGAAGGGTATGGCGAGGCGATATCCCTCCTGCAGCGGCATCTTTATATAGCGGCACACGATGACCGGGTATGGCAGGGTTACCTTCTCTGACGGCGGGAAGGGCGTAATGAAAAGAAATTCAAATCTGCCTTTAGGAATACGCTCGATAAGATTATAGAGGGTATAGGTGACGCCGTCAAGATTTTCTTTAAGCACGTCCGTGAACAGGGCCACCCTGATCTTTTTGGTTTTTTTCATCAAAAATAATATTATTCGGATTGCGGGCAAGGTCCGCATTTTTAATGAATCATGAAAATCATATCACATTAATTTCATAAATTGTTTCTGTCAAGGATTATGCTATTCATGCCTGAGCGCGTCGATCGGGTTCAGGCATGAGGCTTTTTTGGCGGGAAAGTAGCCGAACACGATCCCCACGAAGGCGGCGAACAGAAAGGAGACCACCACCGACGTCAGTGAAAATATATACGGCTGGTGGGATATGGAGGTAAAGAACACATACACCAGCATTCCGATCGTGATGCCGGATACCCCTCCAAGCGAGCTGATGATGAGGGCCTCTACCAGGAACTGGAGCAAAATGTCCCTGTTTTTCGCGCCGATGGCCATGCGTATGCCGATTTCCCTCGTCCGCTCGCTCACGGACGCGAGCATGATGTTCATGATGCCGATGCCCCCGACGATGAGCGAGATGGCGGCCACGACCGCGAAGGCGAGCGTCAGGTATCCCGATACCTGCTCGGTCATCCTGAGCAGCTCCTTGCTCGTGGAAATCTTGTAGTCCTGCATCTGATCGTCCGACAGTGAATATTTTCGCTGGAACAGGTCGAGGATGCTTTTTTTCACGTATTCGAGCTGGGATTCGTAGTATGTCGACACGTATATTATGAAGAAGTTATTGGTGCCGAACAATTTCAGGGCCAGGGTCGTATACGGCCCGACGATGATGTTGTCCAGGTCCCTGCCGGACAGGGCCATACCCTTTTCGATCAGGTTGCCGATCACGCGGAAGGGTATCCGGTTGATCAATATGACCTTTCCAATCGGGTCCTCGCTCCCGAAAAGCTCCTCTTTTATGCTGTTGCCTATGATGACGACCTTGTTGTAGCTCAGCATGTCCTGCCTGGTGAAAAAGTTGCCGCTTTCGAGCTGCCAGTTGTTCATGATGAAGTATTCATTGCTGACGCCGTAGATCTGTCTGGTGATGTTCTTGTTCTTGTACTTGATCGGATATTCCCAATAGTTCATCGGCGTGATATACTGTATTTCGGGGATAAACCGCTTGATGTCTTTCAGGTCTCCCTCGGTGAAAGGCTTCTTGACCGAGGCGATCGAGATGGCGTTGGTGCCGTAGCTGTGTATCTTTTCGCGCACGGCAATGCGCGCGCTGTTGCCGATGCCGACCATTATGATGACCGATGCGACGCCGATGACTATTCCGATGCAGGTGAGCACCGTACGCATCTTGTTTCTCCGCAGGGCCCGCATGGCCACGATGATGGAATTCTGAATGTTCATAAGAGGTCTGGTATACCTTGCTTGCAGTTGTTACAATATCAGGTCAGCAGTCAATTATTTTATCACAGCGAGCCCGCTCTTTCCGAAGGAAAGCCAATAAACCCCAGAGTTCTGCCCCAGGGATGAGGCGCGGATATCCTTCCCCCCTACATCCCCTCAAGGGGATGTAAAAACCCCCTCCCTTCCTCCCCCTTGCTAAGGGGGAGGTGGCGTAAGCCGGTGGGGGTCACTGCCCTCCGGGGAGATGGGGTGAGGTTTGTCTTTGCGTGCATCGGTTATGTATTTAACAATATAGCACACGAGCGCGATAAGTGCGCTTGCGAATAAGCTTATAAAGTGATAGCCGAACCCGGTGAAGATCGCGTCCTGCTCGCTCATCCCGACCAGGATAAACCCCCCCGTCCATCCCGCCTCCAGGGTGCCGAAGCTTCCGAAGCTGTTGATGGGCAGGACATTGGTGAGGACCCCGCCGGTGGAGCCCGCCACGGACTGTATCAGGCCGATGTCGATGCCGAAAGACCGTATGGCCACATAAAAGAGAAAATAGAGCGCTCCCCAGGTGAGGATGCTCGTGAGCGCGAGCGCCGGCACGAACCGCGCGGTCTTGAATTCAAAAAATTCATTCACGACAAGATCGAGCGTTCCCCGTATTTTGGCGACGATCCTCTGCCGCTGCAGCCGCTCATTTCGCGTGAGCGTGAGGAATATGCGCCTGAAGAGGATCATGATCCACTTCAGGTTGAACAGGGCGACGATGGAGATGACGAAAAAAACGACCGCGGCGACGATGATCGCCATTGAGGTCCGGGAGCCGAAAAAGAGGAGTATCGAGCAGATGAAAAAGGCGGATATGACGATGAAGTCGAAAATTCTGGCCACCACCAGTATATGGAGGCCCTTCGATATGTCCGCCTTTCCTATTTTTTTCAGGTAGTAGACGAACGTAAGTTCCCCGGTCCGTGCAGGCATTATTTGATTGTAGAAATTGTGATAGCTGGTTATCGTATAAAGATCAAACAGGGGAATCCGGCAATCCTTGAGCATTACGCGGAACCTGAGCATTTTAAAAAAATTTGAAATAAAATATACCATGCAGGCGGCGGCCAAAAGCAGGACGTCCGCATTCTTTATCATACTCCAGGCCTTTGCAACATCCAGCTTTTCGAGCAGGAAATAGGCGAGTGAGAGTGAAAGGGCGAGGAATACTGTGGTTTTGAAGCTGAGTATTCTTTTCTTCCGCTCCTCGAGTACGGCTTTTGCGTTTGGAAATATCCGATTCCGGTCCGGGATCGCCATGTAATTCATCATCCCTTTTTCGCCGGACTGTCGGCCGCACTCTTCCTCAGGCGGTACTGGATATCCTCGAGGAGGATCCTGTTGACCGCCATGAGATCCACGATGAAAGCTGAAAGTATGGACTGGAAGCCCATGACCATGAAGATGCTCGCCAGTATGAGCGATTGTATGTGGCCATGGCCGGATTGCGCGATGAAATAATATAAAAACCTCGCGCCGATCGCAACCCCTACGAGAAAAAGAAAAATTCCGATTCTCATAAAGAAGCGGAACGGCTCGTACACCACAAATATTCTGAATATCGTGATTATGGACCTCTTGATGTAGCTCGGTATGCTTTTCACCAGCCTCGACGGCCTCTCCTCTTCGTTAACCCGGACCGGGACCCAGCTGATGGCCATGTTTTTTCTTCCCGCCTGAATGATGGTTTCCAGGGTGTAGGTGTAGGCGTTGAACACGTTGAGCTTCAACGCCGCGTCCCTGCTTATGGCCCTGAAGCCGCTCGGCGCGTCGGGTATGTCGGTGTTGCTCACCCGGCGCACCACGTAGCTGCCGAATTTTTGGAGCAGCTTTTTAATAAAGGAAAAGTGCCTGATCTGATGGATCGGCCGCGCGCCGATTACGATATCAGCGGTGCCGTCAAGGATCGGCCGCACCAGCGCGGGGATATCCCTCGCATCATACTGGTTGTCGGCGTCGGTATTGACGATGATGTCGGCCCCGAGCGCGATGCATGCATCCAGGCCCGCCTTGAATCCCTCGGCAAGGCCGCGGTTTTTTTTGAAATGGACGATGTGGTCGACGCCGAGCTTTTTCGCCACCTGAACCGTTTTGTCCTTGCTCCCGTCGTCTATGATGAGCCATTCGATTTTATCGACTCCCCCGATCTTTCGGGGAAGCTGCTTCAGGGTCTTCGGGAGCGCGTCTTCCTCGTTGAAGCAGGGGATCTGGATGATCAATTTCATTCAAGCACCTCGAAAGCGGCATATCTGAAAAAGCAGAAAAGCCGTGTGTATTGTCGAGGGGTGGGCGGTTTTATTCAAGTTAAATTCTATTTTGCAATAATTATTGACAAATTTTATATAAATGCCCAAACTGAGATGTTGAACGCATGCCGTGGTGCATCATTTTTTTTTATGAATCTGATCGGAAAACGAATAACGCATCACGGTATCTTGATTGAGGGCATGGATATAAACTTCAAACGTTCTATTGGTGAAGACGATGAAGCCAGGGAAAAAAGAAAGGCCCGCGAATTGCGCCATTCGGCTTGGTGGCGCAGGAAGGTGTCGGTGGGCATATGCTATTACTGCGGCGGGGAATTCCCTCCCCACAAGCTGACCATGGACCACAAAATTCCCCTCGCGCGCGGCGGAAAATCTGAAAAAATAAATATCGTGGTCTCCTGCAAGGAATGCAACACAAAGAAAAAGAATCTGCTTCCTGTGGAATGGGATGAATATATGCAGCGGATCAGATCGGACAGGAGCGATCGGTAGCTGCGGCATTTAACAATTTTTTGAGGTGGATATGGCGCAAGAGAGATCGGAGAATCTGAAAAGCGGAGAGGTCCTTTTCGTGCAGGGCGAGCAGGCTTCGAGTCTGTTCACGCTCCATGAAGGAGCTGTGGAAATACTTTCCGCCTCGGATGAATATAACGGCCTGGACCGGAGCATCGTCATATCCAGGAGCAGAAGGGTCGGCAGGCTCAGCGGGAAGACGGTCCTTTCCGGGTTCAATACGGGTATGACCGGACCCTACCGGAAAAGCGTGCGCGCGATGGGCCAGGTCTCGGTTTCCCGCCAGCCGCTTCCGAGCGGCGGCATACAGGGGATAGCCGGCGCGGACCCGATACAGGCGCTGACCCTGCTCAAGTATCTCTACCACAACATAAACGCCGTCAGCGCCGTCATGGCCAGATATGCGAAGCTGTATCAGACCGCGTGTGTGATGACCGACAACATGGCGCTCATGTACCGGGCCATGTCGGAGACGAACGCACCGGAGCGTCTTCACGCGAATGCGGATGAATTGTATAAAAAATTTCTTTCGAGGGGAGGGGCCCTTCCTGACACGTTCGACGCGAGGTTTCTCATCACGGACAACGGCTCCTACCTTGACAAGGCCTACAGGCTGCCTGAGACGGAGCAGCAGAATCCCGTTATAAAGTCGGACGACTTTGTCGTCCGAACCCTGCAGCTTGACCAGAAGGTAGTGGCGCCCATGTTCAAGGCGGACCACTCGATGGCGGCGAGCATGTACGAGGGCCTGCACGACAGCTTTTTGAAAGTCCTCGACCGGATCGAGGTGGTAAGCAGGTATATTGACAACGAGCTGTCCATCCTCCTCGGCGACGGCGATAGCTGGGCGTCGTACCTGATCGATATGGCGGGCCTGCAGGAATGGGAGAGGAGCGGCAAATGCTCGCCCGATTTCGCCAGGGGATTTCTTTCGCTGCTGGTGAAGGTCAACGGGCTTTATGAAGAGCTGATCGGCAGGAAGATGACCGCCCTCTTCCCGTCAATCAGGAAAATTCACGATTACTATTCATCGGGCGGATCACCGAAGGGGGCGGCCGTCGCCGGGCCCAAGTCCCCCGCGGTCATATCCACCGGTGTGTTGAACAAATCCATACAGCAGATATTCGAATTCAGCCTCGTGCAGAAGGATTTCAGAATAAGGTTTCTAAAGCTCCTCAACGAATTCAAAAATTCGAGAAATCCATTCAATACGGAGCCGGAGGGGAGAAAGCTCAGACGCCATATAACACAACTGTACTGGGATTTGTACAAACAGGCGTTCATCCGGAGCAGGAGCGAAAGCGCGGTCCCCAGGGCCGTGCAGATGATGCTGAACTTCGGATTTCTCGACGAGGGGCTCCTCGAGGAGCAGCAGGTGACCGATCTCATCGAGCTGTCCCGGCTGCGGGAGAAGAGCAGGGACATCCCGGTGCTTCTGGAAACTGAATTCCTGTCAATGATACACGCAGGGCAGGTGGAGCCGAGCATCACCGAAATGGGGCTCACGTATCATGCCTTTCTTGAGGAGCAGGACAAGCACAAGTCGAGGAAGGAGAAGGAAAAGGAAGAGAAGGTCGACGACCAGATCGGCAAGGTCATGTATGAGATAGGACAGCGCCTGGCGACCACCGCGGCCATCTGCTCGGGATCGACGGCGACGGCATTTCCGATACTCACCTCGCTCATGGTGCGGGGAAACCTGAAGCAGATATACACCTACAAGCACAAGATCGAGACGGTCACGAAAGAGGTGCGGAGCATCGATTTCTCAGTTTTTTTTCGCGAGACCGTCCTCAAGATCGGCGAGGCCCGAGAGATCATTGCGGAGGAGGTCATTCCCTATTTTATTCTTCTTCCCATATTCGGTACGAGAACGCTCCTCTGGCAGGACATGACCGGCACCAACAAGAGGAGCAGGGGAAGGATCGTCGTACCCATATTTTTCATCGGAGACCTCACCCGGAGCCTCGTGCATACCTTCGCCAGCTTCCGGTGGGAGCTCAACCGCGACGTCAAGGGGCCCATGTGGGCGGACCCGATCGAGGGAGGCGTCACCGGGGAATATTTCGATTACGTCAACACCTACAAAAAGATGTCGAAGCTCTCTCAGGAGGCTAAGGAGCGGGTGGAGGAAAAATTCCGCGGCATCAGGAACAACCGGGACCGTTTCGCCGACGATTACATCCAGTGGGTCCTGTACGAGAAGGACGGGATCATGAAGCTCAATAACGTCGTGCGCGAGATATTTTTCAAGCACGTGCCGTTCCGCAAGGATATCAGGGAAAGGCTCGAGGCCATGCCCGCGTTCACCCAGGCGGCGACCAGATATAAAAACGTACACAAGCGGGAAGTTGAGGCGTACGAGCGGAGGTTCAAGAAATACCAGGACGAGAAGGGAAACAGTCCCGATGAGATAAGGAAATTTTTTGATTTTTTGAGCATGTAATAAATACTAAACATTTGTTGACTTATTCTACCCGCCTTT
>CAZHAD010000024.1:22154-36853 GCA_964529965.1 uncultured Leptospirales bacterium
CGGGCGGAGGCGCACGCCCCGGCCCTCCTCCCTTTTTTTACGGCCAGGATACCGGCCGGCTTCCCCTCTCCCGCAGACGACTACGTCGACCGGGGCCTCGACCTGAACGAGCTTTTGATCCGGCATCCGGCGGCCACCTTTTTCGTGCGGGTGTCCGGGGATTCCATGGCCGGCGCGGGCATATATTCCGGCGACGTGCTCGTGGTGGACAGGGCGATGACCGCCCGGAACCGGAGCATCATCATTGCGGCCGTGGGCGGTGAGCTCGCGGTAAAGCGCCTCATCCGCGAGCAGGGGAAAATGTACCTGGTTTCGGAGAACCCGGATTACGAGCCCCTTGAGGTGACCGGCGAGATGGAGTTCGAGGTCTGGGGAGTGGTGGCGCACGTGATACACAGCTTCAAGTAGCCGCGCCGCGACATATATAATGATGTTGTACAATGCCTTGTTTTCCTTTGTATTTTTGTATGAATTTTCTGGCCGCACAAGATCGGTAAAAAGTAATTGTAATACATATTTACATGATGATAATTTGTTTAATCCAATACATTCAGTGGGGAAATAATATTTTTTAAAAGGAACCTTCTCAATTCTGGAACCTCGAAATTTTAAGATATAGAGTTGAAAGGGTGATCATGGTTTTCGGAAAGAAGAGTTGATAAGATGATAAAAAATTATACTTTGAGCAAAGTATGTATTTCATATTAGATAAAATGTTTCCTGTTGTACTGATATTATCATTTCTACTTATAAATATTATAGTCAATTCAATAATAATTTGTTCGCTGAATCTTAAAAATAAATGTTTTTATAATGAAAATCTTTTACAGCGAGATTATTTATTTCGAAGGTCATGGCTGTCTAATAGTGATTCAGGCTTAGAAAAAATTATACTTCGCTGTGTGTACTGGATTTATTTACGAATTGATATAATCATCGATCTACTTAAACTATTTTATGAGACCGATGATAAATCTAAAAAAAATTATAATAATAAAATTGATTTAATAATAATTATATACTTTATTAGCAGTCTCGCAATTTATTTTACAAATAATATTTTTATTCAACGAGTTGAGTTGATATTATGCGGCTTCTCGATATGGTTAATATTAATTATATTATTTATAAAATTGAGGGAGATACCTTCTCTAATTGTAGGTTTTTTGATCTTAATTTTTTCGGTCGTTATTTATTTTAATATTAGCATATCAGATGAAATATTCCAATTGCTTCTTTGTGGTTTTTTTACTTGGCAAATACTTACCATTATAATAATAAAATTAAACGAAATATTATCATTTCAATTCAAAGAAGCTAAATTCCGAAGCTTTAATAGAACAATTTTATTTTTTATAATAAACTTCGTTCAAATTGTTATTGGATACTCATTCTTATATTCATCATATTACTTCAGTATTTTTGCAGAAGGAAATTTTGGAACAATATTCAAAACCATGAAGATTTTTACTGAATGGTCCCTTGAGGGAATTGGTAATTATCGCCTGGCCCAACAATTATTGGTTTTAAGCCAAGTTTTTGTTTTTATTATTTTTATCATGGTTTTTTTAGCTAACGTGCAGAATTTTGATTTTAAAAGAAAGAAATGAAAGTCAATTTGTCAGGAAATGATAATGAACATGAACGCGGCGATCGACGATAAAGCGACGTTTTACTCGCGAAGATTACGGGAACGATTGGGAGATAACATAAAACAGATCATCCTTTTCGGCTCGCGCGCGCGCGGCGACTATCACCAGGGGTCGGATTATGATTTTGTCATTATCGTCGCGCATAAGAGTAAGAACGTCCGGGAAACGATTACCGAGGTGGCGGTGGAATTTCTAAACCGCTATGAAGAGCTTTCAGCAAATATCGTTTTTGATGAAAATGAATGGCAAAGGCAGCAAAGCTTTCCCCTGGGCATCAACGTTGAGAGGGAGGGGGTTTACTTATGACAGAAAAGAAGTACGAGGTGGCCTCCATCTATAAAAAGGCATTGGAAAAAATTGAAACCGCGCAACTTCTGTTGAAGAACCTTCGAAACGATGATGCAGTTTCACGCGCCTATTATGCGGTTTTTCACGGTATTTCTGCTGTCCTTCTGAGCAAAGGAATAGCCTTTTCATCCCACTCACAGGTTATCGGGGTCTTCAATCGTGAATTTGTAAAAACAGGCGTATTCCCGGCTGACTTTTCCAAAAAGATTCAGGCTCTGTTTGATTGCCGTCAAATGGGGGATTATTCTATCGATTCGTCAATCGATCATGAATTGGCAAAAACGTTAACGGGTGACGCAGGCCTGATTGTTGAAATGATCGGGAAACATCTGGAATCAATTGGCGCCCTGTGACGATGTTAAAAAATGAAAAGCCTCTATTTTTTAGTCGACTGCAACAGCTTCTACGTTTCGTGCGAGCGGGTCTTTAAGCCCGCCCTCCGGAATCGTCCCGTGGTGGTGCTCTCGAACAACGACGGCAATGTGGTGGCCCTGTCCCGCGAGGCGAAGGAGCTGGGCCTTCTCCCCTTCGGTGCCCCCTTCTTTAAGGTGCAGCAGATGGTGAGAGCGCATGGGATCGCCGTGTTTTCGTCCAACTACACCCTGTACGGCGACATGTCTCGCAGGGTCATGGAGACCCTGGCGGAGTTCAGCCCCGAGATGGAGGTTTATTCCATAGACGAGGCCTTTCTTTTTTTCCGCGCGCTTGGGGCGGACCCGGTCGGGTACGGCGCGATGATGCGCGACCGCGTGAGGCAGTGGACCGGCATACCGGTGAGCGTCGGCGTCGCCCCCACCAAGACCCTGGCGAAGCTGGCCTGCAGGATCGGGAAGAGGGACCCGGCCCGCGGCGGGGTGTGCGCGCTCGTCGACCCCGCCGGAATCGACGAGCTTCTGGATTCGGTGGACGCGGGGGGCGTGTGGGGCGTGGGCGGCCAGTACCGCGAATTTCTGCGGAAGAACGGCATCCGTACGGCGCGGGAGCTGCGCGACGCCCCGGACCGGTGGGTGCGCCGGAACATGACCATCACGGGGCTTCGGACCGTGTGGGAGCTGCGGGGCGTGTCGTGCATACCGCTGGACGAGGTCCCCGCGGCCAAGAAGGCGATCGTGAGCTCGCGCTCGTTCGGCGTGCCGGTGGAGGGCCTCGCAGACCTCAGCGAGGCGGTCGCCGCGTACGCGGCCAGGGCTGCGGAGAAGCTCAGGTCGCAGAGGTGCGCGGCCGGATCGGTGGCGGTGTTCCTGTCCACCAATCCCTTCAAGGAGGACGACCCTCAGTACTCCAACGGCGTCGCCGTGCGCCTGTCTGTGCCCTCGTCATACACGCCGCGGCTGATCCACGCGGCGGTGCGGCTCCTCGGGCTCATGTACCGGAGGGGATACCGGTATAAAAAAGCGGGCGTGATGCTGTATGAGATCATGCCGCAGCACGACGCGCAGCTCGACCTGTTCAGCCGCTTCCATGACACGGAGCGCACCCGGAGGCTCATGCGGACCATGGACGGGGTGAACCGCACGCAGGGACGCGGCGCCCTCTTTTTCGCGTCCGAGGGGATCGCCAGGCAGTGGCGGATGCGCCGCTCCTTCTTGTCCGCCCGGTATACGACACGCTGGGACGAGATCCCGGCAGCGCGCGCGTAGCCCTTACGGCGCCGGCGCGAGAATATCACTGTACTTTTTTCCGGATAACGGGTCGACCAGGTTCGGGTCGAGCTCGACCAGGTGCTGCATGACGAATCTTCTGTGTGTTATCTCAGGATGGGGAATGACGAGCGTGTCCGTGCTGAGAATAAGATCGTCGTACAGGAGCAGGTCGAGGTCCATGATGCGCGGTCCCTTGGGGAACGATTTTTTTCTTCCCAGGTCCGTTTCGGCCTTTGCGAGCGCGGCGAGCAGGTCGTGCGGCCCGAGATCGGTGGTGATCATGATGATCTGATTGAGAAACCGGGGCTGGTCCAGGTAGTCGACCGGTTCGGTTTCGAGGATGGAGCTCTGTTTCAGTATCGTCACCGAGCCAAGTGCGGCCAGATGGAGCGCGGCGTTCTTCAGATTGGCTTCCCTGTCCCCGAGGTTCGATCCAAGGCCGATGAACGCCGCCGCCATCAGAGCTTGTCCCTGAAATCATTGCCGCTGATTTCCATGATGCGGCACATCTCCTTTATGCGGGAAAGGATGCGTCCCTGCGACAGGTCCTTGAACGCCTTATGCGGATTGTTGTTGGAGGTGAATATGGAGAACTTTTCCGCCTCGTACCGCGCGTCGACAAGGTCATAGAGCGTTTCCTGCTTCCATTCGGTATCCTTTTGGATGCCGAAATCGTCGATCACCAGGATGTCCACTTCCGCAAGTTCCTTCTCGATCTTGCCGGATTCGCCATACGTCAGTGACCCCTCGAAGAATGTCTCCTGGAGGCTTTTAAAGAAATTCCTGGAAATGCTGATGAACCTTCCCTCCATCGCGTGGCGTATGATAAGCTCGGTGAGAATGATGGAGGCGAGCATGGTCTTGCCGGTGCCTGGGTTTCCCCAGAAAAACAGGCCCTTGCGGACGTTTGGGAACTCCTTGACGATGTCGTATGCCGCGTTTTTGGCGTCCTCGGCCTGCTTGGTTACTGATTTGAAGTCGTTGAGCCGCTTCCATAAATACTTCCTGTTGATCCCGGATCTGCGGTAAATCTGGAGAATCCTGGCGATCTTCATTCGCGTTTCGCGGCAGAAGCATATTTCTATCTTGTCATTTTCAACAAAGTAATACGGTTCCTCGCCGTTGCACCGGCATTTCGCCGCCACGCATTTGGGGCAGGGCGATAGTGCGTTTTCCCCAAGCTTTTCGAAATGGATGTTATGCACGATCCCGGTATGATCGCAGTAGGAGCAGTATTTTTTTTCGGAGGATTTAGAATCGGTTTTCATGATGCGTGCTGAATTGACAGGTATCCCGGTCATGAAATTTCTTCTTTCTTGAGCGCTCAGGTTTTGCCGGTTACCGGATTATGTCAAGTGAAAATAAACGCCCGGCGGTTCCGCCGTGTCAATTTTTTCATACGTTAAAAAATTCTTCCCTCACTCTCTCCCTTTCCCGGTCTATCTGTTCGTCTGTGGAACCGATCTCCCGCATAAGAAATGTCGACATCGCCAGCGCAATTTCACCCTCCCCGGAAAAAACAGCGTCCGCGCCTGATCGTACCAGCCGCGGGACATCCTTGAGGTAGTTGCTTCTGAATAATATACGGATTTTTTCGTTTAATCCCTTGGCGGTTTGGATGAGCTCCTGTCCGGGTACGTCCGGCGTGGACACGATCAGACCCTGGGCGTCTTCAATGCCGGCGGCGAGCAGGGTTTCGCTTTTCACGGCGTCTCCGTACACCGCAGATATCCCCTTTTCTCTTAAAAGCCTGATCGTATCCAGGTTCATTTCTATAACAGTCACATGTATCCCGTTGTCTTTCAAAATACGATGAAGGGTCCGCCCGACCGGTCCGTAACCGACCAGTATCATTTTATTCTCCAGATCATCCGGCACGATGAGCGTTTCCATTTCCAAGGCGAGGCGCTGATGTTTATCACTTATGTAGGATGAAAGCGAAATAATGGCTTTATAAAATGCTGGATTCAATGCAATTGATATTATGGCGACCGCCACCAGGATATTCATGGATTCGGGAGGGAGTAGTTTCAATGCGATCGCCAGCGAGGCGAGAATAAATGAAAACTCGCCGATTTGAGAGAGCACGGCTGCTATCGATAAGGCCGAAGACAGGGGCCGCTTTAATAGAAGAATTATCAGCAGGGTCAATAGAGGCTTTCCCATCACAACGATTGCTAAAACCATGGTGATGACGAGCCAATCCGATATCATGCCCGCCGGATCAAACATCATTCCCATTGATACAAAGAAAAGCACGGCGAAGGCGTCCCTCATCGGGATTGCTTCAGATGCGGCGCGCGTGCTGTAGTCCGACTGGCCGACCACCATGCCCGCGAGCAAGGCCCCCAGAGCCATGGATGCCCCGAAGAGGAGTGAAGAGCCTACGGCGATACCCAGGGCAAGTACCAGCACCGTTAAGGTAAAAAGCTCCCTCGACCTGACTTTTGAAACATATCCGAGTATCGCGGTAATGAGTCTTTTTCCTCCCCAAAAAGCGGCGATGAACAGGGCGGCCAATTTGAGAATAACAATACCGATTGAAAGCGCCTCATTCCAACCCTGGATATTTTTTCTGTCTGGAGAAAAAACAACAGGAAGCGTGACCAATGCAAGGATGGTGATGATATCTTCTACGACAAGCCATCCGACGGAGATGTACCCGTCAGGCGTATGGAGATCCCGATTATCTGCTAGAACGCGCGTAACGACCACCGTGCTGGACACGGACACGGCTAACCCGAAAACAATGCCGGCCCGCAGGGGCCATCCAAACAGGCCCGTGATTGCGGTTCCTATTGCGGTTACCGCGATGATTCGTATAATCGCACCCGGCATCGCGATTCGGGCGACCCTGAGCAGGTCTTTGATGTTAAATTGTAATCCGACCCCGAACATCAGGAGAATCACCCCTACTTCCGCAAATTGGCCGGATACAGACCTGTCTGCAATAAAACCGGGAGTATGAGGTCCGATGATTATACCCGCCAGGAGATAACCGACAATCGGAGATATGCCTACTTTTTTGGCGAAGAAACCGAAAAGTAGAGCGGCACTGAGCCCGCCGGTTAATGTAATGATAATGCTGAGTTCGTGTGGCATGGGTATCCCTGGTAAACAGCCGGCTTGAGACGTCGCAATACATTTCGGCATCCCCTCTCAAAGGAATGCGGTGTGATAGAATGGATATCCACCATAAAACGAAATTGATCAAGCAATAAAAAAGGCTGACAAAAAAGAATTTCTCAGGGCTGCATGGTTCGACATCATTTTTTTTTGTTGCATAAGGTTTTACGTTCTAATCCATGGATCAGAGCTTCGGGGATTCGCGCGCAGCAATAAAAAATTTCAATTTTGTATACACATGATCCGATATGTAAAATGGCAATGCACTCGAATATTTTTTTGTGTAACGAACTGCTGAATTATTTTCTATAAATATATATATGCAAGAGGTCAATAAATGAAACTTCGTATGCGGTTTTTTTTAATCGCTGTTGTCTCAGCTGCGGTTTTATTTGAGTCGGGGTCCAGGATCCAGTCATACGCTCAGTTAGCGGGAGACAAAAAGCAGCTTAACATAAAAGACGAATTCAACGATCTCGAGACAAGCGGCTGGAGGATACGCGATTTCAAGCCGTATGTCAAGGCGATTCAGGAGCTCGAGAAGCTGAACAAGGAATATTCGGAAAACCTTCTCAAGCTGTCGATAGACGAGTATTCGACCGGGTTGGGCATCCTCGAAGACATGGAGAACAAAGTCACCAAGATGATGACCGCCAATAAGCAGAAAAAATATCTGAATGAGCGCTTTTACTGGCAGGAGATCGACAGAAAAAACCAGGAACAGCGACAGATTGCGGCGAAAAAAATTGAAGCCAAGATGAAGTCCGTCACCTATCTGACCAGGGCGATAGATTATCTGGATCAGGTGCAATCGATTGAGATACGCCAGGAGCCGCGATACTTGAATTTTAAGATAAGGCTGTATCAGGTCTACGTTTCGACCCAGTATGATCTGCAGAATTTTAAACCGTGCATTCCGATACTTGAACGATACATCACGCTGACCGACAAGACCGCCAAGGACATATGGGCGTACAAATACATGGCGAGCTGTTACGGTTACATGGAAAGGGTGCTGGCCAAATACCGGCACGCCTCGGAGAATGAGATAAATTCATTTAAAAATAAAAAGAACAGGAGCATGCTCCAGGCCGTAGAGCTCAAGTACGGGGTCGATTCGCCCCATTACAAGCAGATGCAGGAGATAGTCCAGGAGGATGAGAAGAAGAGCGAACGGATCAACGATTTTAAATAGTAGATCAGTTCTCCCGGAAAAATAAAAAGCCCCCTTTACTTAGGGGGCTTTTTATTTTTCCGTATAACAAAAAATATTCCTTGTATATAGAGCGTACCCGTGCAAACCGTGTTAAGTAATTATATGGATGAGGCGAATATTGATTAAATGCGGCCCTCCCCCTCGATGGGGGAGGCCCTACCATAAAGGGAGGAGGACAATTTTAATTGATAATAGCCTAATTTGATAAATTACTTCTTATCGATGTAAAAAACATGAACAAAAGATTCCTCCAAAATCTGGACATGTGGAAGTCCAAGCATCCGGAAAAATTTGAAAGCGAAGAAAAGATATTTTCCCATATCCACAGGGGGAGCCGGATCTTCATAAGCACCGCCTGCGGCGAGCCCCAGCACGCGGTAAATTCACTGGTACGCTACGCGGAATCCCACCCGAAATCCATAGTTGACGCGGAGCTGATGCACGTCTGGACCTTGGGCCTCGCTCCCTACACCGACCAGAAGTTCGGGTCCAATTTCAGATATAATTCGTTTTTCGTGGGGGACAATACCCGCACATCCGTCAATTCCGGACTGGCCGACTATACGCCGATTTTCCTCTCTAGGATTCCGCAGCTTTTCAGGAACAAGATGATTCCGATCGACGTCGCCCTTATTCAGACATCGCCTCCGGACCACAACGGGTACGTGAGCCTGGGTGTGAGCGTGGACATCTGCATGGACGCGATCGAAAACGCTTCTTTGATAATCGCGCAGGTCAATCTCAATATGCCGCGGGTACACGGCGATTCCTTTTTCTGCATCAAGGACATCGATTTCATCATACGTCACGACGAGGACCTTCTGGAGTATAATCCGGCCAGCCCGGATGAGATAACCGACCGGATAGGCCGCCATGTGGCGAGCATAATCAAAGACGGCGACACCATCCAGGTGGGATACGGGAGGATGCCCGGGGCGATACTGGCCAATCTGAAGGAGAAGAACGACCTTGGAATTCACACCGAGCTTTTCAGCGAGACCATGGTTGATCTCATTAGGAATGGCGTCGTCGATAATTCGAAAAAGACCATCGATAGGGGAAAGACCGTTGCCGCTTTTTGCATGGGGAAAAAGGCGACCTATGAGTTCATAAACGACAACCCGGCTATAGAATTCAAGCGGATCAGCTACACCAACAATCCGCTCATCATCGCGCAGAATCACCGCATGACCGCCATCAACGCCGCACTCCAGATCGACCTGACCGGACAGGCGACCGCAGAATCAATCGGCAACCAGTTTTACAGCGGCATCGGCGGGAGCGCCGATTTCATGCGCGGCGCGCTCCTCGCCCCGGGCGGGAAAACAATCCTCGTGCTCCAGTCGACCGCACGGGACGGCGGGGTATCCCGGATCGTTCCCTTCCTGGATCTGGGCACCGGCGTGACCCTCAACCGGGGTGACATCAACTACGTGGTTACTGAATATGGCATCGCGTACATACACGGTAAAAACATCAGGGAGCGGGCCATGGACCTTATCGCCATCGCCCATCCGAAGTTCAGGCCCTGGCTCATCGAGGAGGCGAAAAAGCTGAATCTGATATACAAGGATCAGGCGTTCATTCCGGGCAAGAGGGGGGAGTACCCGCAGCACCTGGAGACCTACCGCACCACCAAGGACGGCACCCCCCTGTGGCTGCGGCCGGTCAATATCAACGACGAGACGCTCATCAAGGACCTCTTCTATGGAATGTCGGACCAGAGTTTCCAGCGCCGTTTCATGTCGACGCGGCTCGACATGCCGCACGAGCGGCGCCAGGAATTCGTGGTGATCGATTATACGAGGGAGTTGGTCATCCTCGCCTTTATCGAGCAGGGGGATACGCGTACCGCCGCAGGCATGGGACAGATGATCATCGAGGAGAAAAGCCGCACCGCCGAGGTGGCGTTCGCGGTGCGCGACGACATGCAGAACAGGGGCATCGGGAGCGAGCTTCTGGCGTATCTGACCCTTTTGGGGAAGCGTGAGGGGCTCCTCGGTTTCACCGCCGAGGTCCTCGTTGAAAACCGGCCCATGCTCCATGTATTTGAGAAGATGTATCCGACGATTGAAAAAAGGATTGAAGACGGCGTGTACGAGCTTATCATGCGGTTCACGTACGGGGAGTAAAATGAAAAAGACGATTTTAATGATATACCCGGAAACCCCTGCCGCATACTGGAGCTTTAAGCATATTCTGAAAATAGTGGGCAGGCGGGCCGCCTTTCCGCCGCTCGGGCTCATGACGGTCGCAGCCCTGGTTCCCGATTATTACGAGGTCAGGTTGGTTGACATGAACGTCACCTCCCTGAAGGCGGAGGATATGCTCGGCGCTGACCTTGTGTTTATCTCCGCCATGATCATACAGAAGGATTCGTTCGAACAGGCCGTCGCCTGCTGCAAGGACCTCGGCAAGACCGTGGTCGCCGGCGGGCCGTATCCCACCAGCTCATACGAAAAGATAACCGGTGTGGACCACTTTATCCTGGGCGAGGCGGAAACAGTAATGTCGCAGTTTTTCATCGACTTCGAGAAGGGAAATCCGCAGAAGGTGTACCAGTGTACGAAAAAGCCGGATATGAGCTCGTCGCCCGTACCACGGTTCGATCTCATCAAGCAGCGCAATTATACCACCATGTCCCTGCAGTATTCGAGGGGCTGTCCCTTCAACTGCGAGTTTTGCGACATCATAGAGATGTTCGGCCGTGTCCCGCGCGCCAAGGGGCCCGTTCAGTTTGTGGGCGAGATGGACGCGCTGTATAAAACGGGCTACCGGGGCCCCCTGTTTATCGTGGACGATAATTTCATAGGCAATAAAAGAAACGTCAAGAAGCTCCTCCCCGCTATATCCGCATGGCAGAAAGAAAGGAGATATCCCTATATGATCTTCACCGAGGCGAGCGTAGACCTGGCCGACGATGAAGAGCTGATGGACATGATGATCGACGCGGGCTTCAATAAGGTGTTTCTGGGAATCGAGACGCCCGTACAGGAAAGCCTGATCCTTTCACAGAAAAGGCAAAACGTAAGGATCGAGCTCAAGGACGGCATCGAGAAGATCCAGCGGAAGGGGATGGAGGTGACCGCGGGATTCATTCTCGGCTTCGACAGCGATCCGGCAGATGTTTTCGATATCCAGGTCGATTTCATCAACCGCTCCGGTATCCCTATGGCCATGGTCGGCCTGCTGACCGCATTGCCGAACACTCAGCTGTACCGCCGGCTTGAATCGGAGGACAGGATCACGAAGGAGACCTCGGGCAACAACACCAACGCCTTCGAGGTTAACTTCAAGCCGGTGATGGGAATAGAAAACCTGGTCAACGGTTATAAAAAGGTCATCTCTCGGATCTACGATCCCGGCGCTTATTTCAGCCGCTGTCTTGTCATGATGAAAAGGATGCCCCGCGGCAGATTTTATGCGGGCGCGGCCACGCCGCGCATGATGCTGTATGTCGTCAGGATTTTTCTTCTATCATTTATCCGGCAGGTGTGCTCTTTTTACGGGAACCGGTATCTCAAATTTCTCGCAAAGGCCCTGTCCATAAGTCCCGGTTGCTTTCCCAAGGCGATCAAGATGGCCCTGTTCGGCCACCATTTCTATAAAATCACCAGAGGAATCCTCGCCGCCGATGATTTTTCAGCCTCCATAGAAAAGCTCCGCATCGGTCTGAGGACCAGGATCGAGAAGATCAGGTTGGAGAAGATAGAGGACGTCATGAGGGACCTGTTTTCCCTTGACGCCGCGCTTCTGGAAAGACGTTTCATAATTAAGGCGCAGAAAAAGTATGCTGTGCTTCAACAGGATTTCAGTAAAATCATCGAGGAACAGATGAAAAGGTTGGGCGATGAATTCAAGGCCTATATAGAAATGATGCTTCAGTCGCTGCGCAAAAGATTTGAGTCGGGGACGACTCAGGAGTCCGCCGTGAAGGAGCTCAAGCTTCGTTTAAAGGAAATAAAAAACAGGTTAAAAAAGAGATACCGTTACCTCAACGGCGATTTCCAGGCATACTTCCACGGACTCTTTAATTTTTTTAACGCCAGGATCGACAACCTGATCCACGAATATGAAAACCGCTGCGAGGCGGGAGAATAATGCAGTCAGCCTATCCGGAGGCAGATCGGATTGAATCGATGATGTCCATATAGTAATTAGGCATATCGGTCAGCGAGCCCTCAATCACAAACATTAAATCTATCGTTTTTCCGAAGCGGTTGAAGTCCTTCACGCTGAGGGAGAGAGAAAGAGCCCTTTTTAATTTTGAAGTTATGTATTCATCGCTGGGATATCGCCGGGTTTTCGCCACTTCCAGGATCGAATCAACCGCGATCCTGGCCATATCGGGATCAGCCGGCTTCCCGAGATTTCTGGAAAAGCTCCATACGAGATCTGCGTAGCGGGCCTTCATTATCATGTTTTTTGTTTTCCCCGTCCTTGAACGCCAATACCCCAACACCTCGTCGTTGACATGGGTGCTCTTGAATTCATCCAAACCAAGGGTTGCGCTTGATTCGTCCTCTTTAGGGGCAAATCTCGGCGAACCGCGTCCGCTCCCGTTTATTTTTTCCCAGATGAAACTAAAGGCCAGAATTTCGTATTTAAGCTCTTTTTCCTCAATCTCTGAAATATCTGGTGGGAGGGTATACAGGTGTTCGATAAGGTATTTACGTATTTCAGCTTCAGTAAACGGCTTCTCGCACGCTTCGATGTCGTTCAAAATGGTGCTGATGAATGTATGCTCCTCAGACATAACGAAAATATATTCATACCGATAATATTTTTTAATTGCCGGTCTTTGCCTCCCCCAATTCAGGGTGAAAACAGGCAATATTTTGATACGTATAAAAATATATACTGATATCTTGATTGGTAATTTGAAATTAAAGATTCAAAGTTAAATTGTAAATATTTACGCTGTTTATTTGTGGTAAGATTTTTTCTATTAATTAGTATATTATGATGGATAGATTATATCATCGAAAAAGCCAATTAGCCATGCGTGGTTTTTCATGTTGTGTGTTAGGTGAAACACCTTATCAAAATATCAAAAAAATGCTTTTCATCTCCATGTGTAAGACAAGGGGATATGGGAACTTATGAGATATGGGAATGTAATTTTTTAGTCTTAAATAACTTTTTTCTTTTAATTGAAAACATTATTTCATTAAAAACATATCTCTATAATCTGTTCCATCTTCTCATACCTGTTTCCTACACTCAAATGAGCAGGGGGAGGGCTGGGGTGTTAGGCATCAATAAAAACCGCCTATCTCTGATTAATAATACAAATGAAGGAAATATATTAGCACTCCCATTAAGGAGCCCGTGAGATGGACGATATTGTCCACCTTGCTTTCTTTTTTCATGATTATCAAATACACTGTTACTGCTAAGAAGAGAAGCGCAACCGTAAAGGAAGGCAGAGTAAAGGGCAAAAGCCCCATCGCCAGGTCATAGCAGGGATACGAGCATGTCAGGAAGAAAATAACCCCAAGAATTCCTCCCGAAGCTCCCGATGAATTATAGCTCTTGTCGTTTTTATGAATAACCACCGCGAAAATGTTTGATAACAGGTAGCTTGAGAAAAAGGTTATGGAAAAAAGAAGGGCGCCGGATCTTTTTTCAAGCGTAAGCCCGAATATATAGACCAGGAAGATATTGAGAACCAGGTGAATGGAATTCAAATGTGAAAAAGGCGATGTCAATATCCGGTAATATTCTTTTTTTCGGACGATTTTATCTTCGTCGATCTTTAATATATCAAACGCCTTATCCCCGAAAAGATATGCGACAATCATCAGCACTATTAACAGGAATGAAATCATAATGATAAAACGAGTCGTAACCCTTGATCTAAGCTGTTCATCATCTTACGGTTCAATTCTCCCGCCTTTTCAGACAAAAATGATTTATCAATGGTGATTATCTGGGACACATTGACAACCGGATCTTTCGGCAGGCCGCTCGATTTTGAATGGAGAAAAATATTTCCCGGGGCTTCGGTGAGTTTCAGATTTGACGTAACGACGGCGCAGACAACGGTATTGATCTTGCTTTGATTGAAAGAATCCGACTGGACGATTACGACCGGTCGTCTGAATCCAGGCTGGGATTTAACCGGTACCGGCAGGTCGGCCCACCAAATCTCGCCGCGGCTTACCATTTTTCCCCGTTCAGCTTTAAGGAATGATATTGGAGAATATACAGGTCTTTATCAATGGTTGAGGATTGGCCGGAATATACATTATTTAGACGCTCAACAATGTTCTGTTCGTCCCTCTCCTCGATAAAGGACGCGACGGCATGTGTGTAAAGCTCGCTCCTGCTCATGCCCAGCTTATGGGCGACTTTTTCGGCTTTTTTAAAAATGGCATCTGGAATCGATATCGCGGCTTTCATATAAGTAGTATGACTATAGCTATACCTGTTGTCAAGAATTGTGCCGTGAAAAAGTCCGGGCCCGGCAAAAATTTCTGAGATTTATTTTTCAAGAACAGACTCCACCGGTCTGCGTAGGCACGAATACTCGTCCGCGAGGGCGGGGAGTCCGGCCCGGCGTGCATATGCCTCTGCACCCGTCATTTCGCTTTTAATTCTTCGTATTATTTTTTGCGGGATCTCTTCTTTTATCAAAATTGTCGTGATTTTTTCAAGCCTTTCTTTCTTGTTTTTAATGTCCCAAAGTGCACGTTGATCGGCGGGCAGGGC
>CAZHAD010000025.1:0-24812 GCA_964529965.1 uncultured Leptospirales bacterium
CGTCTTGAATGAACGCATCACATGCAGAATTTATTTATTGCCAAAACACATAAGGTGATTGAAACATTGTTGCGTCAAATATGAGCCATGTCTTGAATAGTCTTGACTTTTTCCCTCATGATTTGGTAGTACGGTAAACTAGGATTCTTTATGCGTGTAAAAAGACTACGGGACAGAACATTATCCCTTGCCAATGACGGAGCTCTTGATCTTTTTTTCATCGGAGTCGGGAGCGCGTTCACCAAACGGCAATATCAGACGAATCTTCTCATTATAAAAGGAAATGATCATCTCCTCATTGACTGCGGCACGCGGTGTCCGCAGGCCCTCGTGGAGCTGGGACTCAAGGTCACCGACATCAGGAATATCCTCATCACCCACTCACACGCAGATCACATCGGCGGCATGGAGGAGGTCGCTCTGATGGGAAGATATGTCGCCCGGCGGAAGCCCGTGATGGTGATCAACGAAGCCTATGAGGACATATTATGGAACATGTCCCTCAAGGGCGGATGCGGTCTCAATGAAAAAAGGAACGGCCGCATGCTCGACTTTCCCGATTTATTCGAGGTGATACGGCCCGAGCCCGTCCCCCAGTTCGGCAGGGAGACATTCAAAGCCCGCGTCGGCGGCATACACATATTGATGATGCGCACCAAGCATATACCTGATAATTCACCGGACTGGCAAAGCTCCTACTGGAGCTGCGGAATTATCATTGACGACCGTGTCATGTTCACGAGCGACACCAGGTATGACCCGGACCTGATAGACGAATACGATAAAAAATTTGACTTTGAAAACATATTCCACGACTGCCAGTTCTTTACCGGCGGCGTGCACGCGGGCATCGAGGAGCTGAAGAGCCTGCCCCGTGAGATAAAGAAAAAAATATATCTAACCCATTACGGTGACGACTGGAGAAAATTCGCTAAAACCGCATCATCGTACGGGTTCGCCGGACTCGCCAGGCAGCATGTACATTATATTTTCAAATGAAAGGATCGGTCTCGGGAGACGCTCATGCCGCTTACGTTGAATTTTTTGGAACGCTTCGGGCTCATGAAATTGAACCAGGGGCCCGGACCGATGGCGGATCTGCTTGGCCATATCGCATTCAAAGCGGTTTATACGGCCCTGCGACTGGGAATATTTGAATCCCTTACAAAAAATAATACACGTATAGACGAAATTGCTGCCTCTCTCAGCGTTGATACAACCGGATTATCTCTATTACTGGGAGCGCTGGAGAGCCTTGGTTATGTGAAAAAACGCAGAGGAAAATGGCGGATAACACCCATGACTAGAAAATGGATGCTTCACAAATCGCCGTATACTGTTGCGCCCTTATTCTTTTATTTTAACGATATCGCATCGCGTTGGGAATATCTTGAAGAATCCATACGATCGGGAAAACCGCCGATTCTCGGATATGAATGGCTTGATAAGCACCCTGAAAAATGGGACTTCTACCACGCGGGATTGAAGAGCGCGGCATTACTGCTCAGCAGAGAGATTTTAAAAAAAATAAAAATCCCGCATTCAGCGCGTAAACTCCTTGATATTGGAGGAAGCCACGGCCAGTACTGCATTGAATTTTGTAAAAAACATCCACATCTGCAAGGAGTAATATATGATTGGCCACAGGCAGAAAAAATAGCATTAAGAAACATCGAGTCATCTGGCATGCACGGCCGCGTTGCGTTTCAAGCAGGTGATTTCGTGAAAGATGAACTTGGAATCGATTACGACGCCATCTTGATGTTCAACATTATCCGCATATTCAAGTCTGGAGAATTGCAAGCGCTCCTCGAAAAAATATACAAATCCCTCAAAAGGAATGGAATCCTCGTGATTTTGGACCACCTCGGGCATTTTTCATGCTCTAAATTCATGAAGGCCAACGCATATTTAATTCTTCTCGAGCTGTACAACTCCACCAGTGGCAGGACGCATAAGGCTGGCGAGGTCATAACAATGCTGCAACAAGCGGGCCTTTCAAAAATCTGCGAATATAAATTGAAGAGATCTCCCGGTCTCGGATTGATAGTTGCCGCCAAGATATAGCCAATGCAAAAAAATATTGCAATAAAGATATCCGACAAGAATATTGCTTCATGAAGATCAAGCTGATCCTTGCCGCTTCCAAGACCGATCCCCTTAGGAAAAACGATCCCTTCATGCCTCTTGCGCTGCCTATTCTCGCGGGACTCGCACCGGAACATGAATACATTTTTGTCGACATGCTCTGGGAGGATGATGTCAGGTACGACGAGCGGGTTGACCTTGTGGGGATCAGCGTCCGGTATACGGCAGAGAAGATTGCGTATGAGATTGCGGACGAGTTCAAGAAGCGCGGAGTGAAGGTGGTCATGGGTGGTCCCCAGATCTCGGCCGTTCCTTTCCGGGCGATACGGCACGCCGACGCCGTGGCTGTAGGGGAGGCGGAGGATCTCTGGCCGACAATCGTGAGCGATGCAGGCAACGGCCGGTTGAAGAGCTTCTATGTCTGCTCACCCGGAAGATTCGATCCCGGCCCCTATTCTATGTATAAGATCAGCTCATACCCTTCACTGCAGCAAAACGCCGCGCCCCTGCGCAGTCTATTCAAAAAAAAATATGCATTTCACACGGTTTTTGCGGTTCGCGGATGTCCAATAAACTGCGACTTCTGCACGGTAACCGGGATGTTCGGGCCGAAGTTCAGGATGAAGCCGGTGGTCGATGTGGTTGAGGAGATTCGGACGTTTAAAGGCTATTACTATCTTCTCGATGATTCGGTGTTCGGTAAGGCGGAGACATATGACTACTATCTCTCGCTGTATGACGCCATCTTAGGTCTCGGGAAACGCCGCTACTGGACCGGTCAGGGCAATCTCGACGCCGCGGCTGATAAAAAAGGCCGCGAGGTAATAAAAAAAGCTGCACGGTCAGGGCTCCTCTACGTCTCGATCGGCATGGAATCGATTAATCCAAAAACGCTTGCCCGTTCCGGAGCCATAAAAAAAATGGGAGGCGGTTCAGGCGCGGGAGTAATCGACAAAATGAAAGAGGGAATTGCGTTTATTCAGGATCAGGGCCTCGTCGTCTCTGGATGGTTTGTTATCGGGTATGAGGACGACGATATCGATACCTATTACCGGAGCCTTGAATTCTGCAGGGAAATGAAAGTCATTCCAATAATATTTCCGGTGAAGGCAATGCCGGGAACGCGCCTATATGAGCGTATCAAAAAAGAACACAAGCTCGATGACACAAAATTCATCAATTTCCGAAATCCGAAAATTGCGGATGAAGAGATTTTTCACGCACTTGGAAAAATCAGCCGTGATGGATTCAGCGGTAAGGAAATCGTTAAACGCACCCGATTCTATATATCGAAATTCAACGACGACAAAATATACAAGGCCATTTTCACTCTGATACTGCAGGCCAAGCTGCGAGGCGCAATTGATGTTTCACATGATGAGTTTTATTCTGAGACTCATGGAGTTTGAGTTGATCACAAGGTAGCGTCCTCTCTATTTCGTTCTGTTCTGTATGATGAAGTCTGCAATTGATACAATGTTTTGGAGTATGAAACGCGACTGATTCTTATCGTCAATGCGCACGCCGTAACGCTCCTGGAGCGCCATGACGATCTCCAGTGCGTCAATGGAATCAAGTCCGAGCGCGTTGTCCTTGCCGAAAAGAGGGGCATCGTCCGCCACGTCCTCCTTCGCCATATCGGTAATGTTCAACGTCTCCATAATCAGGATCTTGATTTCGCTTTTCAGTTCCGCACCGGCGATGTTTTCCATACCACCCTCGTTATCAGTACTTTTTCTTTTTGCTGAGATCAAGCAAATCGTTAAAAAAACTTTCCTCTGCGTCGGCGCGGGCGTTGATCATTGAGCCGAGCTCCCCGAGCCTTGCCCGGTCCAGGTCGCGCCGCTTTCCGATGCGCGCGGCGAACAGGGACACCTCGCGCCACCGGTCCCCGATCTCCATTATCCTTTCCGACATCCCGCGCAGGTCAGAATCGCCGAGCATCGCGGACGCTTCACGTAAAAAGGTGGCGTACATGAAGCGAAATCCCGCGCCGCCGGTGCCCTGGTCCTCCAGCAGCACGTTAATCTTCATGACCTCATGCGAAAGATGCTCCGTGTCCCGCGCCAATGCCGGCCACGCCGCTATCCTTTTTGAAAAGAGACGAATCCCCTTAACTCCGACGAACGGGACTGGAAGCCTCACCATCTGGAAGGCCGCGCTTTTTATCCCCTTCCATACGGCTTTCCGGAAGTCGATGCGCTCAGGTATGAACACAGGATAAAACAAGAAGCCCCGAGGAGCGAAGCTGCCTCCGGCGAAGCGCGCCTTCCTGAGGGAATCGCGGTCAAGGAGAGCGAGACCCGGTGAATAAGAGTCGCTTACGATGTATCCGTCCCCTTCGATTTCGGTAAGGATGACGAAGTGAACGTTGATGTGCACGCGGACATGGTCCGGAAGATAATTCATGTAGAAAAAATCCGTCTGACACGCGACTGGAACGCCGAGCGAAAGGAGCCTGTCCAGCTCACGCTCCCCCGATGAAGGATCACGGAACCGCTCCGATCTGAATTTCACGCCCGTGCGCCTTGCCAGATTCGCGCGTATCCGGCCGGGTCTGCTCCGCACCACAAAGGTCGGGAACGGAAACTTCTTCGATTCAAAGTAGCCGAAAAAAATGCCTCCGGATATGCCGAAAACCATCGGCTCGGAAATGTCCATGCCTGCATGTCTCAAAATAGCGGAAACCGTGCCGGACTCGCAGTGGGCGGCCATCCTGTGCTCGAAAGGCTTCGAGCTCATTTTCCGCCGACCCGGATGCTGAGGGTGCCGAAGAAGGGATTGGCGCATTTCTCATCCTTGATCCGCACTCCGGTCTTATTTGAAACGATCTGGCGGAGCATGTTGATGAGCGGAACGTTGAACACCTCGCAATAGCGCACGAGCTCCTCAAGAGTGATTTCCCCGAAATGAACGGGATCGCAATGCCGCTTCACCTTGCGGACGGGAATTCGGACACGTGATGCAAGCTCCGAAGGCGTCAGCTCCTCCACAATCATGTGAAACGCGATGGGGCTTGCCTCCCCCCTTTTTACTTTTTCCATATACTCTCTTTCAAGATTAGCCCTCTTTTTCCAGAAATCGTCTATATATTCCTTGGCGATGTACGAGCCGGTCCTCATCGGTGCGTATGTCCCGTCCTTCTTCTCCACATACAGAATCAGCTGGTGCTCCCGGTAATCCACCCTCGCCTCTTTCTCCTTCATCCTCATTCTCCTACCACAAAGCTGTGGCGCGCTCCCACGGGGACATGATAGTACTTAAACGGCTTTTGAAGGGCGCGGCATGCGAAACTCTCCTTGTCGGTGAAAAAATCCTTGACCACCTCCATCATGTTGACCGACACGCCGATGAAGATCTCCCTCTTCTCCCTGTATCTCCCTTCAATATAACGGCCGACCTCCGCATAACGGTAGTCGTATTTCGTGAAGTTGCGCGTGTAGTAGCCGACGTCGAACATGATATAACGCATGAAGTCGGGAATATTGACGCCGACGTAGCGTAAGCCGGCGAGCTTGATGTTGGCCATGAACTTCCATCCGCTGTAGTCGTCGAGGAACCACATCAGGCGCTGCGGGTGTTTGCGGAAATATTTTGTCGGATAATACTCGGCGCTCAGGCTCACGAACGCGTCCACTGCCGGAAAAAGCTCCAGAATGGATGCGATGCCGATGCCGATGAACCCCATCGTAAGATCGCCGATGCTGAAACCGTTCTGGTTTTTGCAAAAGCCGTCCCCTATTTCTATCCCCAGCGCCATAAAGGAGCTCAGGCCCGCCGAATAGGCCCACTTGACCGGTGCGCCGTCCTCGGTGTAATCATAGATGTTGTACAGGATCCTCATAATGGTGTAAAAAGAAAAAAGATGCGCCGCCTTGTCCGCTCCTCCCGAATAGGTGTTCTGGCCGAACCATCCCTCATGGGACAATCTGAAGTGAGTCGTTTTCCCCCAATCCCAGGTGAGGAGAGATACGACATAGGTGTTTACCGGCACTCCAAACAGTATCGAATAGCGTATGGCCTTTTTCTTGATCGCTTCCTGCTCATGCTTGTTCACTTCATTTCCGCCGGAACCGGCGGCTTCGTTAGCCGCTTCTTTGAATTTTTTATTATCTCCAGACCGGTGCACCCGTACGGGAGCCCCGGGCCCGCGCTTGTCCGCGCTTTGCGCAAAAGCGGACGCCGCAATCGAACATATGAACACGAAGGAAACAATAAGCAATCGCATGAGCCGGATCCGTCAATCGTTGGAATTGCTGTATGACGATGTAATATTATATTTGTAGAGCAGCTCCTTTTCACCGGTTAGCGCGGATTTCTTGTCCAGGACCACTGACGTGTCTCCGGCGAAATCAAGCACGACATACCTGCCTCGGGAGCCGTCAACTATCTTTTTTAACTGAGCGATGTTCTTAACTTTTATTCCGTTGGCTTTGTTGAGAATGAGATTGCCGTAATTCTGATAGCCCTTGTTCACGGGGTCGGGCAATACCCTGTTCAGTATCACGATCCTGTCGGCGATGCCTTCGTCCGCGATTGATTTGACATTATCATAATAGTAGAGCATCCGCTTATCGCCTCTCTTTTTCCATTCCGATCCGAATGATTCCAGATATCCTATCGTCAATTCCTGCATCACCAATCCGCCGAATATATAATAGCTTGGACGACGATCGTTGGTTATCAGGGGAATGACGCAGCATTGGTCGGGAACCGGCCTGAGCCTGAACCGTACGTCGATCCTTTTCCTGTTCCGCAATATCTTCATCGCGATTTCATCGCCGACAAACTTATTCATCTGTATGAGCCCGTAATAGTAGAGCTTTCCGTATCTGCCCGAATCATACATGCCGTTGTCGTCGAGCGGCGTGCCGTTGATTGCAAGGATGATGTCATTCTTTTTAAGGACCTCGCCTCCGCTCGAGATGGAGGGGACATCGGTGATTATGACTCCACTCTCCCCGCCGGCCATGCCGAAATATTCACGCAGATTTACATCGTTCTGGATATCGACGCTGTTGATCCAGAAAAAGGGGATGCCTTCATACGTCCCGCCGGCAAGGTCTTTCAACATCCTCCGGACCACATCTGAAGCGAGCGCATAGAGCGTCTTGGTCTTGGTGTTCAACCCGGTCGTTATCCCCACGAGCTTGCCGTGGATGAAAACCGGCTCGCCGTTGCCCCCTTCGTTCATCACGGTCGACAGCTGATGCATGAGCACGCCGCAGCTCGGCTCATAAAACCGTATGGACGATTTGTTCAGTTCAGCGGTAAATTCCTTCAGGTTCGTCATTGAGTCCCATTTGTAAATCCTGGCTGTTTTGCCGAACAGCCCGCCTTCCTCTGAAAACTCGACAGGCTTCAGCCCGTTGAAAAATGCCTTGTCCTCAACCTCGAGAACCGCCAGCCCGCAGTGGTAATCCCTGATAAGAGGTCGTGCCGTGTACTTGCGCGGCTCCCCCTTTTTCATGACTTCGATGAGTACGCTGTCGGTGATTGCATAGGATGTGGTCAAAATCCTGTTGCCCTCAATCACGCATCCGGTGATGTTGGTCCTCGTTATCTCGCCCTTTCGCCACGGGGAGCTGTAGTCGTTCTTCTGCGAGGTGACGATTATATTAACCACCTGCTCGTCAATCGATGCGGCAGCTGCCGAGATCGGCACGGATAATGCGCACGCAAAACATATATATACGCTCAATTTTTTCATGAAATTATTCCTTGCTTGATTCATTATTTCAGCCGAGCCAGGGACGGTATATCGTATTTCCGCTTGATCCGGGCGTTCGCCTCATTCATCTGAGATGCCTTCAGGATCAGGGGATAGCTTGTGCCGTCGACGTGAATGATATGGAAATCGCCCTCCGGCTTGGACAGGGCGGTGACGACGTCGTCAAGGCGGGTGATCTTCATGCCGTTGATGGAATCCACCACCTTGTCATGCACGTCGGATATATAGGTGTTCGCTTCATCGGGCAGGATGCGATTGATCAGGACGAACTCCTTCCTCTGAGGAAAGATATTGTCTGTCATATAGTATGAATAATAGTAGAGGAGCCTCCGGTCCGCATTATACCACCACTTGTTCCAGGTCATGAGATATTCCTTGGAAAGGATCTGGAAGATGACGCCTCCGAATATATAATAGCGCGGCAGGGTTTCATATTCATTGAACCAGGAAATGCGGAACCGGATCGGCCGGAGGACTAACGCGACATTGCGCCTGGCTCCTTTCCTGAAAATGACGATGGATACGGTGTCACCCATCTGCTTTACATCGATCAGATACGAGTAAAAAATCCTTCCCTGCATGAATTTAATGGAGCCGTCATTTGCAATCGGAACACCGTCGATGGAGAGTATGACATCGCCCTTTTTTATATGCTCATCTGCCCCGCTCCCCGGAATCACGAAGGAGACAAGCACCCCGCTCTGATTGTCCTTCAAGCCGAGATAGCGGCGGTAGCTGATGTTTTCCAGGGTATCGGTGAACACGCCCATAGTCGGAAATCCGTCGTATCTGCCGTCTTTGACGTCGTCAAGAAAATGTCTGATAATGGGAACGGGGACCATATATCCTATATTGTTGGAATTCACGCCTGCCTGGAAGGCGACTCCCACGATCTTATTGTTTTGAATGACCGGCCCTCCGCTGTTGCCCGGATTGATGGCCGCGTCGGTCTGAATCATGAGAAACGACACATTCCCCATATGAGTGTATTCACCGATCTCGATTCTGGAAATCACTCCCTGGGTGATGGATATGCGGCTTCCGCCAACCGGATAGCCGTAGGTCGTGACTCTCGTTCTGAGGCCCGGAATGCGCCCGAGCTCAAGCGCGGTCGTGTTAGCATAGAAGCGACGGTCCTTAACCTTGAGGAGTGCAAGGTCGCAGTCATGCCCTATATATTCGATCTGGGCGTCATAGGTCTCCGGATCATCTTCTTTTTTGACCTGGATGTATGTTGAATCGGACACGACATGAGCATTCGTCAAAATCCTTCCTCCGCTGATTATGGAGCCGGATCCCACGCTTGTCTGGGGGTCCTTCATCTTCCATGGCAGATTATAGTCAGGAGAAATGGATGTCCTGATGATCTTGACCGTGCTCAGCCTGATCTCAGGATGACTGACTTGTTTTCCTTCCGCGGACATGAAAAGACAAGGGATCAGGAGTGATCCCCATAAGGCGATTTTTGATATGTATTTCATCGATGGTCCTTTTGGAATTTGATAAGAAATGAAACCCTACCGCAGCAATATTATATTTGTCAAATTAATTATTGGCCAGGTTTATTCGAGGTAAGTGGCCCCATAGCCGGATATCACTGCAACGGCATCTCCTTCCCGAGCATCCGGTACCGGAGCCTAAGCAAGGTCCTGAACATCGGTTCATTCAAGCGCATCTCATCCCGCATCCGGACCGCCTCGCTCATCATCTCAGGAGAAGGCGCGGTTTCGGCAACGGGTACACAGTTGGGCCGGATACGGGATGCCTCATTGATCATGGAGATGAGCTTGTCCTTACCCAGCTCTTTTGAAAAATAAAAACGCGCATCGGCTAGCGTATCGTCAGGTTCAATTATTTTTTCCTCCAACGCCAACCGGTGCAGGTCCGTCCATGGGTATATCCGCAGGCCGCAGGTCATGTGCACCATGTCCTTCCCTCGCACGTAGGAATCTATGAATGCAAAGGTTTCGCGGATTGTTTCCTCAGTCTCACCAGGACCGCCGAATATGAAAAACCACATTGTCGGCATGTCAAATTCACGCACCAGCTTGGCGTTCCTGATGAGATCAGACAGCGTGAAATTTTTTTTCAATGATTTCAGCATATGAGGCGAAGCCGTGTCAGGGGTGCAGTCTATCTGGGTAAAGCCTGACGAGCACATGAGATCGAAAAGATCGGAGGAGGCATTGCACGGATTGATACCCATAGTCCTGAGCCTGAGCCCTAATTTTCTTCCGGCCAGCTCCCGGCAGATTGCCTCCGCATGGCCGGAGGGGTCATTGAAGGTGGAATCAACGAACTCAAAGGTCAAGGGTCCGAGACGCTGCTGCGCCTGCTCTATCTCGTCAGCGATATGGGCCGGATGTCTTTTACGGTAGCGACACCCCTCGATGCGGTTATAGGTGCAATATACGCACCGGTGCGCGCATCCTCGTTTTGTTTGTATGGGATATGAACCCCTTCCGCGGTACGGGGAATAATCGATCTTTCGATCGATTTCCGAGAAAGGTAGATGCATCATATCGAACGTACGATGGGGCATGCCGCCGGCATTATCACGGGTGAGAACGCCGGGCACGGTCGACGGGTCGCCGCCCTGATCGAGGCAGCTCAAGAGATCGGGGAAAATAGTTTCTCCTTCACCGGCAACGCCGTAGTCAGAGGAATAATGATCTAAAAAAAACTTCGGCAGGATGCTGAAACCGCTCCCACCCAGGATGAGGGATGCATTCCCTGATTCAAGAATTGGATTTATAAATTTACGTTTGATGGATTCGATGTAGCTTGTGGGATTCACCACATCCATGTCATCGATATTCCTTATGGTTGCGCCTATATAGTCCGGTTTGAAGTCTGACAGCAGGCCGATGAGGGAGTTCCCCTCGTCGAATGTTCCGTCATATACCATTACCTCATGTCCATTCTTGATTACCGATGCAATAATGCACAAGCCAAGCGGCGGAACCGGGTACGGGCTTTTTTCTGTATTAGTATTGATCAGTAGTACTTTGCTCATACGGCACGCCGCCATCTTTTACGCATGGACCTGTCTGCATGGAACGATCAACGGTTCCTCATGTGGGCTGCAACAGAGAAGAAGGATGATATACATCGAAACCCGTTTTATTATAACATGAAGTCAATATATCAAGAACTTTCCCTGTACCGATCTCGTCCGCGATCTCAAAAGGGCCCTTTTCAACTCCCATATATTCCTTTATCGCGTAGTCCATATCTTCTTTGGAGCATATCTTTCTTTCCAGCGCCTTGAAGGCCGAATTGATATATAAACACCTCAGGTCTAAAGAAACGGAATCGTGCAGATCATTCCCCTGATAATCATTATCAGAAAATTTATAATGATCGTAAAAACCGGCTCCGCTTATTCCTCTGATGCGGTTCTTTTCAATCAGACAGTGCAATCCTTCCAATAGTGGACCGTAAAATTCCCTGTCAGACAGATCAAGGGTATAGTTGATTACGGATTGATACATCACATCCAAGCCCACACTATCAAAAAACTCGAATATGCCTACAGGGAAAATATCCCTCTTTGCAATGGAATCAATCTCTTTCATCCCAAGGGTCCCTTCCGCAAAATATCGATAGGCCCGGGCCTGTAAAGCGAGAAATATTTTATTCAATATAAATCCGTCTTTCTCATGCATAACAATATAAAATTTCCCCAGGGCTGCCAACAGCATTTTAATCCGCCTCAATGCGAAATCTCCGGTGCGGTCTGTGAAGATTATCTCTGCAATATTTTTATATTTCACCGGATAAAAAAAATGAAGGCCTGCAAAGAATTCAGGCCTTTGTACATGCCGGATAAAGCGAGATGGCTTAAAAGAAGAGGAATTGGACACTACGATCGAATTGCTCCCGACAACCGGTTGAAGCGATTCAAAAAGCCCGGCCTTGGCGCCCTCATTCTCCCATATGGCCTCAATGATTATATCAGAATCCGATAAATCAGATACATGGCTTGTAATGTTCGTATGCATCTTCCTGTATGAAACAAATGAATCGTCATAGAGGCCTGAACAGCTCTTTCGTGCCAGCTTGCGCATATATGAATCGGCCGATTTTTTTCTTTCATCTTCTGAAATGCATACCCATGTCAGGTTAAAATAATGATCAGCCAGATAATAAAAAATATCCGTTCCCATCCTGCCGCTGCCGACAATACCGATGTGTGAAATTTCAGAATCAGTCATTCATAGCTCCATTTAAAATTTCCTGCACAAGGTCTTAATATTGCAATAAAAAAATTGGTAATGCATTATTGTCCTCATTCCAGGGATCACATTAGTTATTCATTTAATTAATTTGTTGATCTCTATTGTTGATGGGGAAATAATAGTCGTCCATATGAATTAAACAAATACCATGACTTATGAAATCAGAATAACCGTGCGGGGATACGAACTCGATTCCTTCGGACATGTGAATAATGCCGTCTTCCTCAAGTACTGTGAAGAAGCGCGGTGGCAGATTCTTAGAAAAAAAAACCTATTCGATTACTTTAATTACAATAGGCTTCTTCTCGTAGTGACAAGTGTCGAGATGCGCTATGTCAAGGAAGCAAGGGTATTTGATGAACTGGTTGTGAACACAAACATCAAAAGAACACCGCCGTATCTCGAGTTCCGTCACATAATACGGCATGCAAATACTGGTGATATCATAACCAGGGCCAAAATTAAAACATTACTTGTCGACAACGATCGAATTCCGTTCGATATTCCGGATTCATTAGCAGAGTAGGCATTGATGGAAAGATCTCATTTTACCGCGTGGGAGATACAGGACAGTATAGGCATCTTGACCATCGACAACCCTCCGGAAAATTATATTAAAGCGCCTGACTTTCTCGAACTGCCAAAGCTTATAGAATGGACCACTCAAGAGTCCATCAAGGGATTAATCATTAAAGGTAAAGGAAAGCACTTCACCGCAGGCGCTGACATCTCAAGCCTTGTACAGCTGGGCCGCAACCCGAAGCTTTTATTCTCAAAGATCTCCCAGGGTAAAAAAATTCTGAAATATGTCGACGATATCGAAATACCGACGATCGCGTCGATCCAGGGGGCATGCTTTGGCGGAGGTCTGGAGATTGCCCTCGCCTGCCATATACGGGTGTGTAACAGAAATTCAATATTTGCCTTTCCGGAAATTAACCACGGCCTCATCCCCGGCCTCGGCGGTACCGTACGGTTGCCTGCAAAAGTCGGGTTCAGCACCTCTATGCAGATGCTCCTTTCGGGCGATATCGTCGACGCCGAAATGGCATTGTCCATAGGCCTTGTGGATCACGTGGTTCCTTCACATCAGTCTTTTGATTTTTCACTCGCGCTGATGAAAAAAATGGTTGCAGACAGACCTATAAGGCTTATTAAAGCCGTAGTACATGCGCTTAATAATTCAAAAAAATTGAGCATCCGAAAGGCCATGGAAGAAGAAACAAAGATGTTTTGTAAATTTGCAGCAAATTTGCCTGATAAAATTTAACGCCGAAATGAACAATCCCATCCTATGGAAAATTGAAGACTCGATCGGACACCTGGTCCTTAATGATCCTCCCACGAACAGGATGACACGTTTTTTTTTTCAGAGATGAACCGTCTCACCAGACAGGTGATACCCTCATCCGATATCAAAGGTATAATCATTCATGGAGCAGGAAGGCACTTCTCATCCGGTGCAGATCTGAACGATCTGATCAAGCCAATGGCAACAAGGCAGGGGGGCGGCGCGCGCATGCCTGTGCCAGAATTAAAATTGTTGTTGAAAAACCTGGACACATTCATCTTTTTCAATGACCTTAAAATTCCTGTGGTGGCCGCAATCCGAGGGGTGTGCCTCGGGTCAGGTCTGGAGCTGGCGCTGTTCTGCCACGGCCGCATATGCGGGCACGGCTCCGTTCTCGGTCTTCCTGAAATTGGTTTCGGTTTGGTCCCGGGATGCGGAGGTATCCAGAAGATAAATGAAATTTCAGGAAGATCACGAGCCCTGGAGCTCATATTAAGCGGTTCAAGCTTTTCAGAAGAAGAGGCCCTGGAATGGAAGATCATTGATAAAATCGTATCCAAGAAGGATGTGGTCAGCTCAGCGGTCAGATTAATCAAAAGCATTGGGGATCAATATAACCGCTGCGGAATTAAAAGCTATATCCACAAATTCTTGTAGAGGTTTCGAAGATATGAATTCAGATATTCATGTAAGGGTATCGGGTACCGGGTCATTCCTGCCCGGCAGGCCTGTTCCCTTTGACGAGATCGACAGATATTTGGGCGAGATTAAGGGTGCGCCTCCCAAGGTCATGAAGTGGATGAAGCGAATCAAGCCCCTGATGGGCGAGATGCTCGGAATCGAGAGCTATTATTATGCGATCGATCCTGATACGCGTGAATTTACCGAGGACAATATCACCATGGCGGTAAAGGCGGCACAAAAGGCGCTGGACATGGCCCGATTGAAAAATTCAGATATAGAGCTTATCGTATACGGAAGCGCCCACATGGACCAGATGCCCACTCCCTCAGTGCGCATACAGGATGCATTGGGAATCGAGCGTTGCGCCGAGATTTCCATCCACGCTAATTGTACGTCCGCCTATAAGGCACTCCTGGTGGCATTCGATCTTATCCGGAACGGGAGATACCGCAATGCGCTTGTCCTTTCATCAGGCATATCATCATCCGAGCTCCGCGCCGAGTACTATAACCAACGGCTTATCAAAAAGGAAAACGTCTTCCTTCGCTGGTTTCTCAGCGACGGTGCGGGTGGATTGGTTCTCGAGGCTTGCAATAAGGAAGAGGCCGGCCTGTTTGTCGAGCATGCATATATTGAATCCGCGGGAGGCAAAAAGCCTTCTCCCATGTTCAACAGAAGGCCCGCATACTGGATGAACCCTCGAGAAGAGTTCGACCTGGGATACCACCATCTTTCGCAGATGTTCCAGGAAGAACTCCGTACGCATTTCCACGACCCGGACGGCACGGTTTTTTACAAGGGACTCAAGAGAATGCTTGATAAATATAAAATAAATCTAAAGAACCTTCGCTTCTTTCAGATTAATCTGCCTTCAAAGCATATTTCAGAACTGGTGGTGGAGGAATGCACCGAATTGGGCGTCCCCTTGCACACCTTATATACAAAGATGTCCAAGATGGGATATTCCGGCCCGCCCATGGTCTTCATTTGCCTTGATGCGCTCGTAAGGGAGGAGAAGCTCAATGACCGGGATCTCATCATCAGCTTCGTCTCTGAGGTGAGCAAGTTCATGCAGGCGGGATACGCCATGCGATATCATGAGCTTGTATTATAGTGCTGGAAGGAAGCAGCAAGCTGTCTCCTTCCAGCGACCGGTGACTTTCCATATGTAAAGTAAGAATCGGAAATTATTGGGTGCGTTCAAGCCTATTTTTTTTTCATGGCTCCCAATAATTTAATTATTCCCATAATGCCGTAGACGAAAATTAACCCGACTACGAGATAAACCCCCATCCAGATCAGTACTGAAATATCAGGGTTTTGGTTGGGCAAAGATTTCCCATGAATGGCTATAGCAGCCACAAGGAGACCCAAAAAGGAATAGATGTTGAAAAGTATGGGGAGGATCTCGCCAAAAGCAACGATAGCGTATACAAAAATGAGGATGAATATAAGCCTTCCCAGGGCTTCTCCTATGACGGATCCGAGCAACGCTATGAACACATATTTCCCTATGAGTATGCTAAAAATTCCGTACAGACCTCCAACGATTATGTTGGGAACTTTTTTCATGTCCATATGCTCCGCCAGGAACCATATCATGACGATAAACCCGGGCCATAGCCAGGTATCGGCCTTTAAGGCGCCAAAAATAATCTCTGCGACAGCGATTATTATTATCAAAAATACTCCAAAAAGCAATCGATCCTTGTTCAATTTTGCCATCTGCACAACCTCCAAAAATATTAAATTTTTTATCAATGAGAAACACGACTCATACCATAATAGTTTTTATACAAACACCTCCTCACCTAGCATGATGTAGCCGTTTTCTTATTGCCGCTTTATTTTATATTTTATCTTTTAATGGAATTCTCTGGAACAGTTCCTAAACAATTACCCGTAAAATACGCAAAGTCGTTACCCTTCTTGATTTGGGAATGGAATCTTTGCGTCATAGTACCCTTCATAGAGCATATTTTTTTGTAACCTCGCAGCATCACAGAAAGATTTATTAAAAATAATAATTTTTGTCAAGAGAGATTTTATTGATAAACTGAAGAAAAACACCTGTTGTAAAAAATTGAACATAACATCATTTCAATGAGAAATAAATTATTTTTGAACACACCTTCAAGTAGTCTGTAAATCTATATCACGTCCGTGCCCTCTTTGATGAGCCAGAGCCTGCCAACGTTCTCGTAAAACTTTTCTTCCGACAACGTGGTTTTAAACACCGAGTTAAAAAAATTATATTTTGAAAGATCGAAATCGATAATGTGATCCTTGACTTCAACGTAGTATTCAGTGCCGGGCATCGGCGTGAGAATCGTATAACCGGCATATACTACTCGGTGGGAGTCGGCGTAGTCCGTCAACATCCTGAAATCCTCCTCAGTATAATCGGAAGGAACAAGGTAGTTGCCGCGAAGCATGATACCGTTCGCATGAAAAATAGATATGGCCTTCTCGATCAGGCGCGCGGAAGCGCCTTTCCTGTACCGCCGCAGCTCCTCCTCGCGGAATGATTCGAACCCGCAAATGACCACTTTCACTCCGCCGCGTGCGAGCTTCTCAATGAGTCCAGGATTATTGACCGCCGTATCGAAACGCACGTCCATGATGAAGAACTTCTTGATTCCCTCCTCCATGATCCGATCAAAAAGCTTTTCGATGAATTCTTCATTCACGATCGTATTTGCGTCCGCAAACCGCACCACCGGATATTCATCGACCATGCCAAGCTCCCGAATCACACTCTCAACATCCCGCTGCATGTATTTCCCTTCAAACTGCTGCCATATTGAACAGAAGGTGCACCGGTAAGGGCAGCCCAGAGAGGTGAAGATATAGGTGCTTGGATGAGGCGACCGGCCGACATGATACGTGGGGACCCATCTCTTTAAATAAGACCTTTCTGGAAAAATGAAATCCTTGCCCGCCGGGTCCCAGCTTCGATTATTTTTCCCCGTATATTCCAGCGTCCGGCCTTTGTTCAGATATATTCCCTTTATTTCTGACATCGCCGCGTCGCGTTCACCGGCTTTTATCAAATCCATGAATATGTATGCGCATTGCCCCGGCATGACCACATCCACCGATTTGTCCGTGAAATCTGAAGGGCACATGGTTGCATGGAGGCCGCCCGCGACGGTGAGAATAGCGGGGTCGAATGATTTGACCGCACGAAAAATATCGATACCCTGATTAAATTCCGAAGCTATGAAGGTAACTCCCACCATATCCGGTTTTATCCGATTCAAGTGATCGGACACCATGGATACTGGGGAAGGTGCTGCCGGATCAAGATCGTATTCTCCCTTCATGTCAAGCACATGGACATCATGATCCCGCGCCGCCGCAGCAATGGTGATGAGCCCAAGAGGGGGACCGATCAGCTTCTTATGGATATAGGGTTTTGCCTTTTCGGGCGCATATTCAAGAATTTTGTTCCAGGGTGAACGCGGCGGGTTTATCAGGAGAATCTTCATGTTCAGCTGGTCGCGGCACGGACGAGGGTGAATATTCCTTCAGAACCGATCAGCTCTCTTATGGTGCTCGCGGTGTATACCGTAAATTCGCCTTCGATAAACCTCGCCATTTTATACAAGCTTTTACCGGGTCCGCATTCGATGAAGGTATCTACGCCTGAATTGATCAAACTGGTCATGGTATCAAGCCAGTTTATATTCCGGCAGATATTGTCCGTCATATCATTGATGATGTCGGCAGAAGATGTAACCAGCCGCTGATCGATCGTTGAGATTACCGGATGGGCGGGATCCCGTATCACCGTGGACCCGAGATGCTTGTTAAATGTGTGAGCCGCTTCGTTCATGAATTTTGAATGATACGGAGAATTGAATGAAAGAAAATGTGCGTTCAGGGCCCCCTGCTCGCGGGCGAGAGAAACCGCCTTCCTCACGTTTTTTTCAAATCCTGCGATCAGAACGCTGAGCTTATTATTGACATTAATAATTTCAAGATCGGAGAATTCAGATATCAATGTGGAGACGTCGCCCTTGTCAAGTCCGGATATCACCCCTATCCCAAATTTAAATTTTGCCGTAGCGCTTTTTATATGCTGATAGGCGGCATGAATCAGATCAAGGCCCTGTTCAAAATCGATCGATTCAGTATGATAGAGGGCGGCGTAAAGGCCCATGCTGTAACCAGCGGAATAATCGGTGAAGATTGAATATCGTTTAATGATATTTGAAAAAGCGCAGCTGTACAGGTATACCGCATACTGCGATTGAAGCTCATCCCTGAAATCGCCTTTCCTTTGCGATATGATCGCACCGGTATCGAGTCGAACGTGCATGGCGGCACGATCCAATAAGCTCATCCAATCATCGGAAAACTCTCCGAAGATCTCTCTCTCGTTCCCCAGATATTTGCATCCGAATGCAGGAAATATGGCTGCAATTTTTTTCTCTTTCAAGTATAACACCCGATGTATAGTTATTCTAGGTCGGCAAGCCTGTTTTCATGCTCAATGATGAGCATGGTCATGTCTATTATTTCGCCGATCGTAGTTGAGGGGTGTTTAACGACATATTTGCCGACTGTTTTCAGCTCAATATTGAGATTATATTTTTTTTTAAAGATTTCAAGGAGCTCGAGGAACATCAGGGAATCCCCTTCCAGGTCCCTTATGATGTTTACACCGTCATTCAGTTCCTCCATGGGAATTTCGCATTCTTCTGAAAAAAATTCGTAGACGATTTTTCTCACCTCGTCTTTCATGCCGACCTGGATCTTAGCCATACAATACTCCCCTGATCAATGAAAAATGCAGCGTTGACGCCATCCTATATATATTTTTTCAATACAATTGTTGCATTATGACCACCAAATGCAAATGAATTGGATAATGCAACATTTATTTTATGCGGCCTTGAATTATTGGGCACGTAATCAAGATCGAGATCCGGATCAGGCATATCGTAATTGATCGTAGGGGTCACGACCTGGTGCCGTATGCTCAGGGCGGTTATCGAGGCCTCTATCGCCCCGGCCGCGGCAATGGTATGGCCTAACATGGACTTGGGTGAAGACACCGGAATGGTGTGGGCCCTGTTCCCGAAGACCTCCTTGATCGCCATGGTTTCCAATAAATCGTTGAGCATCGTCGAGGTGCCGTGGGCATTAATGTAATCCACATCCTCGGGTATGGTTCCTGAATTCTTCAAGGCGAGCTTCATGGTGTATGCCATACCCTCGCCCCCTTCCCTGGGCGCCATGATATTATACGCCTCGCTGGTTATGGCATATCCGGTCATCTCGGCAAATATCTCCGATTTTCGGGCACGGGCTGATTCCTCCGACTCCAGTATCACGATGCCGGCCCCTTCGCCTATGACAAAGCCGTCTCGATTTTTCGTAAAAGGCCTGCTCGCTCTTTCAGGGGTTTCATTCATCGTTGAAAGGGCGTATAATTCATTAAAGCCTTCGATCTCCTCCGGATTTATGGTGGAATCGGCACCTCCTGTTATTACAAGATCAGCCCCGCCGGCTTTGATCAGGTCGTATCCCAACCCCATCGCGTACGAGGAAGATGCGCATGCCGTGTTAACCGTGTAACTAGGGCCTTCAAAACCGTAATGAAGCGATATCCACGCAGGCATCGCATTGCTCATGCACTTGATTATTCTGTTCTTTGCATGTGTTCCCTTCTCAACGCTTGTATTGCCTGCGGATACCGCGCCGAATATCACGGAGCACCTCTTACGGTCAATCAACGAAAAATCGATGCCGCCGTTCTCGATTGCAGCGGCCGCGCACACAAAAGCCATCTGGGAGACCCTTGTCATCTGCTGTGAAACCCTCTTTTTTAAGAAGCTTACAGCGTATTCCCTGAATTTTTCCGGAACCTGCGCCGCGATCCTCGTAGCCAAATTACGGGGATCGAACAGCGTGATTTCTTTGACTCCGCTTTTACCCGCAAGTAGATTTTTCCAATTTTCTGCCAGATCCAGGCCAAGAGAAGATATGATATTTAAGCCTGTTATTAGGACTTTTCTCGACATTGATTCCAACCGCATTTAAGATTGATATTTCCCGCTCAGCAGCCGTCCGCAGGGAAATATTACATGCATATTATTTTGATGAATGTTTAACTATTGAAATTTTCTGAAGTTATCTCAAAAATTCTGTTTATTATGTATTTACAAGTCATCGCGAACAAATAACTATATGATTGCCGCTCCGCCGATTTCCTCGCAATGACAAATTATTTCCGAGATCCATTTTAAAGATGACTTCCTGTTTATTCAATTTTTCCAGACGAACTTATTTGATCTAAAAATTCGGCGATTTTGTCAAGATTGATTTTTAAAAATCCAATCAAGAATCCGTAATGCCGAGTGTTGTATTACACTTGACCTAACGCGGACGCTTTGCATGATGATGCGTATGAAATATATACATAGAACGAACAAATTATTTTCGGTCCTTCTGGCCTTAACAATCATTGTCGTATCTCTTTCTTGTGAAAAGAAAGGAAAGGTTGAAAACCTTGGCATTTTCGGATTGAGCAGAAGTCAGAAAGTCCTGGGCCAGGACGGATGCACCCCCATACCAATGGGGAATATCATGATGTGGACCTTCGGCGATACGATTCTCGGCACGTGGAAGGGAACATTGTCATTGAGATCGACCTTTGAAGAAACCGCGATTATGAAGGGCATGATCTCCAATTCCCTTGCCTTTACTGAAATTCCTGACGATGGTACCATAAAAAATCTTCAATTTAAATTCTATGAGATGGATGGCCGTGTCGCCCAATTCATAAAATATAATCCGGGTGAAGATGCACGCATGTTACGATTGTGGCCGGCTGATGGAATCCGGCTTGGCTCAACCGTTTATGTATATTACTACATGATCCTGATCGGGAAATACGGGAATAGTGAAGGAACCGGGCTTCCTCCCTTGATAAATTTAGGCACGGGCATAGCTGAATGGGAAGTTCCTGCATCATGGAAAACCAGTGATCCGGTGAATTTTAAAAGAACGGTAACAATATTCTCAGGGAAGGAGCCTGTGTTTGGAGATTGCGTTGAAAAAAGAGGCGAATATCTTTATGTCATCGGACGCGGATTCCCGGTCGGCGGCAGGACCCCTGCATTTATCGCAAGGGTAAAAGCATCGGAAATCAAAAACAGGAAAGCGTACCGTTTTCTTGACATGAATTATCGCTGGTCCTCAGAGATCGGATCCTTACGGCCTTTCTTCAACGACGTTGCCGGCGAGCTGTCTCTTTCATATAACGAATATCTGAAAAAAAATATCATTATTTACTGCAGTCTGAATGGAGCGATAATTTATGACGCCTTTAATGATTACTCAATGCTCAAAAACACTAATGCGCGTGTGCTGTATGCACCTGCCCCGCTTCCCCGGATTAAATCAAGGCCCCTGCTTTTTTATTACTCGGGGAAAGAAATATTCCACACCCGAAATAAAATTTATGCGATATATATAAATCCCGCAATTTACCAGCCTATCTTGCTCGAAATTCCATATTCGGCAATAACAGAGTAGCCGGTTCCCGCGCAAATGCCGATTCTATTGATTGTCAGTGCGGCACCTGCATGGCAAAATAAACAAATCAGTGCGGCCTTAAATCAACTCACCGCCAATTTTTGCTTCAATGTAAATTAAATTATTGACAATAACATATTAATTTTTTTCAATACTCCTTTATTACCTTGTTGCGACCATAGACAATAAAGGGTAATAGTTGTTACATCAGTGCGGCTCACACGGTGCGGGCAGTGAGGAGCTGAATATTGTTGTCTTCCGCAATGAGATATTTTTTTGTCGCAAAATTCACACCGATTATACAAATTAGAATATGGAGGTATCTTATGCTCAAGAAACTATTCATTATTCCGTTGTGCCTTTTCATCGGAATTTTCATTTCTACACTCTCATTCTCCCAGGACGATCCATCGGCTACAGAAGAGGGTAAGGCTGAAAATGTTCAAAAAGAAAACAAGGTGGAACTACAAGAGGAAGCAAAAAAAGAAGAAATGAAGTCGGCAGAAGTCAAAAAGGAGGGCCAGCCTGCACCGCCTCCTCCAATGGCCAAAACCTATACTGACGGCAGATCAATTTATGTGAACTCACAGGTGATGTTCAAATTGACTGCAACCGATGACATTGGAATCGAAAAAATCGAATACAAAATTGACAACGGCGCACCCATGACGTATGCGAATTCCTTCTCCCTTCCACAAGAAGGCTTCCATACAATCCGATACTACGGTATTGATAAATTCGGAAACCAGGAGCCGGACAAATCTTACAGCATATTCGTGGACAATACCGGTCCGGTGATCGTTGTAACAGCGGGCACTGCGTTGAAAAAGGTCGGCGATAAACTCTATAATACGAAGGGCATGTTGTACAGCATCAATGTAAACGATGCGCTCTCAGGGGTAAACAAGGTCGAGTATACCACCAACGGTATTGATTTTAAAGAATACGTCGCACCGTTCGCACTGCCGACAACAGGCGAGATTACCTTGAAAGTCAAAGCTATTGACAATGTCAATAATCCGACCGATCAGTTCGCCTTCAGGGGCGTTGATGAAAGCGGCAACGAATTCGAAATCAAGGAAGCAACGGTGAAATTATATACCGACGAAACCGGACCCGTTGTTGAGATCAAACCGGATAAAGAAATCAAGCAAATCGATTCCAAAAATGTCGCCTCAAGCGACGTGAAATATACGGTCATGGCGACCGATGCAGGATCCGGGGTTGCCACCATATTCTATCGCCTCGACGGCAAGGGTGATTTCATCCCGTACAAGGGCGAGATACAGTTTTTAACGAATGGAAAACACCAGATCGATGCGAGAGCGATTGACAAGGTCGGTAACATGTCAGATATCGTGAGCCTGCCGCTGTATGTCGATATTCTTCCCCCTCACTCATCCATCGAGGCGGAAAAATAGCAAATCTTTAATATATTGCAGCAAGCGAATATCAGGATAGAGGCGGGATTAAACCCGCCTCTATTTTCGTAAGCGTAAAAACTTTTAAAAATCCTTCTTATTCACCACTTTATTCAACGGATACTCAATGATTCCGTCCGCTCCGATATGCAACAATTGAGGGATAACCTCGCGGGCGATTGATTCATCGATGACCGTTTCAACGGAAAGCCAGTCGGAATTATAGAGCTGGGCGATCGTCGGAGAGGTCAGGCTGGGGATGGCTTCAACAACCCGGCCGAGAATCTGTTTGGGGACATTCATTTTAAGGCCAACCATTTTCCCTGCGTTAAGCGCGCCCTGCAGGAGCTGTGCGACCTGCATGATCTTATTTCTCTTCCATTCATCCTCGGTGCTTTTTTTGTTGGCAGCCAGCTTCGTATTGGTCTCGAGCAGGGTTTCAATTATGCGCAGGCCGTGGGCTTGCATGGTGGAGCCGGTTTCAGTCACCTCGACTATGGCATCGACGAGACCTTCGACTACCTTCGCCTCGGTCGCACCCCATGAAAATTCGACCTTAACCGGTATGTTCCGCTCCTTGAAATACCTCATGGTGAAATTGACGAGCTCGGTTGATATGACCTTTCCCGCACAATCATGTATCGTCCTGATCGGCGATTCTGCAGGAACGGCAAGAACCCACCTCGCCTTTTTCGTGCTTGACTTGGAATAGACAAGGTCGGCAACTATTGCCACATCGGCGTTGTTTTCAAGTATCCAGTCAAGGCCGGTCAGCCCCAGATCCAGAACCCCGCTTTCGATATAGCGGGCCATTTCCTGGGCCCGGACCAGGGAACACACGATTTCATTGTCGTCAATCAGGGGAAAATAATTGCGCGACGACACTGAGATCTTCCAACCCGCCTTGTTGAAAAGGTCTATCGTGGCATTTTCAAGGCTTCCCTTGGGAATCCCCAGCTTGATCTGTCGCGTGGTCATTTTCCAACCCCGTAAATGTTCCCGGGCTCGAATATTTTTTTCTCGTCTACTTCAAGGGTCCCCATTTCGAGCTTGCGGTAAAAACAGCTTTGATAGCCGTCATGGCAGGCCGCTCCTCCGACTTGTTTAACCTTTATCAACACCGAATCGTTATCACAATCGACACGTATCTCCCTCACCTCCTGGATATTTCCTGAGGTCTCGCCCTTTTTCCAGATTTTACCGCGTGACCTGCTCCAATAATGGACGATGCCGGTCGAAAGGGTAAGAGCCCATGCCTCTTTATTCATGTACGCAAGCATGAGAACCTTGCCCGTTTCATAATCCTGAGCGATGGCGGGCACCAACCCGCCCTGCTTTTCAAATCCAAGTGCAATCATCATCATACCATTATTCACGGCAAATGGAAGCGCTGCTATGCCGCTTCTGCATTAATAAACCGGTACGAAAGGCCGTTTAGGCCACACTACGCGTGCAAGGTGAAAATAATCAATAATTTTTCTTGCCGAATTATTTTACTTATTGTAAATAATCAATAGTAAAAAATAGGTTGACTTTATTTATTTTTTGCAGTTTTCCGAATGATAAACAGCCAGATGACTTTCCAAGTCAAAACTATGAAAAGGAACTGCATCCACTTGGCTTGAATTTTCTCGGCCGGGAGGAGGGATCAGGTTTGAAAAAAAATCGTTTTTGGACAAGGAGCTGCATTGCATGTGCGGAATTATAGGATATACGGGTGAAAAACCCGCGGTCGAGATCATCATGAACGGATTGAAACGGCTCGAATACCGCGGATATGATTCCGCGGGCATCGCCCTGGTGGGAGA
>CAZHAD010000025.1:24912-36778 GCA_964529965.1 uncultured Leptospirales bacterium
CCTGGTGGGAGAAGACCTCTTCATCCATAAGACGAAAGGCAGGATATCAATGCTTTCCGAAGCGCTCGAAAAGATGAATCGTGACGATATCCGACGCTACCATGCCGGGATAGGCCACACGCGTTGGGCCACCCACGGGGCGCCCTCAGTCATAAACGCACACCCGCATACCGATTGCCGCGGCGAGATCGCCATCGTGCACAACGGCATTATCGAAAACTTCGCCGTCATAAAAAAAATGCTTATTGAATATGGGCATCACATACGAAGCGATACCGATTCAGAAATGATCGCGCACCTCATCGAATACTATTATCAAAATAACGACCTCCTCGATTCGGTCATGAAGGCGGTTGCAAGGCTTGCAGGCACCTACGGCCTTTGCGTGGTGTCCGCGCGAGAGCCCGGCAGGATCATTGCCGCGAGGAACGGGAGCCCGCTCATCCTCGGCGCGGGCGAAGCCGAAATGATAATCGCCTCCGATGCCAGCGCCATAATCGAGCACACCAGCAAGGTCATCTACCTTGATGACGGCGAGCTCCTGGACGTGCGCCAGGACGGCTTCAAAATATATGATCTCGCTTTGAAAAAAATTGAGAAAAAAATCGAAGACATCGATTTAGATATTAAATCCATAGAAAAAGCGGGCTACGATCATTTCATGCTGAAGGAAATTTTCGAGCAGCCGGAGACGATTAAAAACGCCATCAGGGGGCGCGCGATCCGGGATATGGGAAACATAAGGCTCGACGGACTGCGGCTGTCCGAACATGAGCTGTCCGACATCCGGCGCGTGATATTCATCGCCTGCGGAACGTCGTGGCACGCGGGGCTGATCGGCGAATACCTCATCGAGGAATACGCCCGAATCCCCGTCGAGGTGGAATACGCATCCGAGTTTCGTTACCGGAAGCCGATTTTAAAAAACGGCGACCTGGTGATCGTCATAAGCCAGTCCGGAGAGACCGCCGACACACTCGCCGCGCTCCGGGAAGCGAAGTCAAAAGGGACCAAGGTACTCGGCATCACCAACGTCGTCGGCAGCACTATTGCGAGGGAGAGCGACGGCGGCGTTTACATCCACGCCGGCCCTGAAATCGGCGTGGCCTCCACCAAGGCCTTTACCTCACAGGTGACCGTCCTCATCCTCCTCGCCCTCATGCTCGCCCGGAGAAAAGATATGAATGCGGACGAAATCCGCGTCTGTATCGATCAACTCCATGAGATTCCGGATAAGGTGAGGAGGGTGTTGCAATCCAGTGTTTATATACGGGAGATTGCGGAACAATTCCGGGACAAGACGAACTTTATCTATCTGGGCAGAGGGGTGAATTTCCCCGTCGCCCTGGAAGGGGCCCTCAAGCTTAAAGAGATATCGTACATTCATGCCGAGGGTTACCCCGCCGCTGAAATGAAGCATGGGCCGATCGCCCTGATCGACGAGGACATGCCCGTGGTCTTCATCGCTCCAAAGGATATCATATACGAGAAGGTCATCAGTAATATGGAAGAGGTAAAGGCGCGCGGCGGCAACATCATCATTATCGCCACAGAAGGAGACGAACGGATACAGGAATACTCTGACCACGTGATATTCGTTCCCGAGGTCAAAAAAATATTCTCGCCTCTTCTCACCGTAATCCCCCTGCAGCTCCTGGCGTATCATATGGCAGTGTTGAGGGGATGCGATGTCGATCAGCCGCGAAACCTCGCCAAAAGCGTAACCGTGGAGTAAACCCCTGCTTTAAAAAGTTGAAGGATGAACATCATTACCGAATACCCTTATGCACAATAACCGAAATAGCCTATTGTAATTTCCACTTATTTATTGTTATCTTAATTTCTTGATCAAAATAAAAAAAGTCCGGTGCCACACGGGATTCCGTGTGGCATGATGTCATGGTTTCAGGGTAACCCGTATTTATATTCCGGGTCGTCTGATCAGCCTCAATTGATTGCTCCCAAATTATATCGGATTCCCTGACTTGCCGCCACACTCAACTTTGCAGACCGTATGAACCTGACGGGGATGTCATGAAAAATAGAATCATGCTTGTTGAAGACGAGCTTATCACCGCAGTAGACATCCAGCGTATGCTTGAGCGCAAGGGATTCCGGGTCATGGCGACGATATCTTCCGGAAAGGAAGCGGTCGAGAAGGCGAAGGAAATCCTTCCCGATCTGATAATCATGGATATTTTCCTTTCGAACGAGATGGACGGGATTGAGGCCACGGATCAGATTGTCAGCCAAACAAACATACCCGTTATTTATCTCACCGCCAACGCAGATCCGACGACCTTGCGCCGTGCATATCAGACAAAGCATTACGGCTATCTTCTCAAACCGATCAAGCCCGGCGACCTGAATTCAATAGTTGTATCGGCGATACGGCGTCATGAAATCGAATCAAAAAAAAAATAAACGCACGCTTGAAAATAGATAAACCAATTGGCAAACAAGGCGTCGTCGGCTGATAATCGATCGGGCACTATTTTTTTTTCATCCATGTGGCCAGGGCGTTCAAGCCGAGCACGTATGAGTATATACCGAAACCGGATATCTGGCCGATACAGACCGGTGCTATAAATGAAGTCCGCCTGAATTCCTCCCTTGAGTATATATTCGACAGATGCACCTCCACTGTAGGGATATTGACAGAGGCGATAGCGTCTCTTATTGCGATCGATGTATGGGTAAAGGCCGCAGGATTGATGATGATTCCGTCAGCGGAGCGATGTTCATGGATACAGTTTATGATCTCGCCCTCATGATTTGATTGGAAAAAATCAAGGTCCATGCCGTTGTCCCTCGCAAATCCTTCTGCCAGTTTCTGCATATCATCAAGCGTGCCCGTTCCATATACATTCTTTTCACGCACGCCGAGCAGATTAAGATTTGGCCCGCTAATGATTAATATATGCATAACTGCATCTCCTTAAATTATTCTGCATGCCGGCGGAAGTTCTGTAAATACCTTTTTAATAAGCGAAATAACATCCCGGCCCGGGACTGCGGGGATATTTTGCCATACAATGCCCCGTTATCTCATCTCTTTTCTGACGCGCCTTGTTTCAAATAATTTCTCAAATTCTCGACGGCGATGAGCGATGCGAATTCACGCACACGCTCCCTGTTCCCGCTTATCCTTCTTAAAAAAGGGCTTGTGCCGTTCGAATCGGAAAGGCAGAAACAAACCGTGCCCACAGGCTTTACCTCGGACCCTCCGCCAGGGCCGGCGATCCCGGTTACGGAAATACCGATATCCGCTCCCAAACGTATGCGCACGCCCGCCGCCATGTCGGAAGCCACCTCCTCGGACACCGCGCCGAATCGGGATAGCCTTTCCTCCGATACCCCCAGCTCAACCGATTTCACCGTATTCCGGTACGCGACCACGCACCCGATGAATACATCGGAAGAACCCGGTATGTCGGTGAGCCTTTTCGAAATGAGCCCGCCGGTGCACGATTCGGCAACCGCCAAAGTCATTCCCCTCTCTCTCATGAGATGGATGATCTCCGCTTCGGGCCGCTCGAACGCGGGCACGAGGAGCCTGCCGCCGAACAGCCGGACGGCCTCTGATGCGATTCTATCAAAATCAGCGGATGCGTCCCGCTTCCCCACAAAGGTCACCGTGGCGATTCCCTGATTTGCGGTCATGCCCCATTCGAACTCTTCAAAGTCAATATTCATATGCTTTATCTTATCGTTTATCTCGGACTCCCTCATGCCGATTACCCTGAAGGAATGCGACGGCCGCTCCGTGAGCCCGCATTCTTTTATTAAATACGGGATCACCTCGCCCTCCATCATCGCCTCCATCTCTCCGGGTACACCGGGCATCGCGATGACGATTTTTTTTTCATTGTTTAATACAAAACCAGGGGCGAGTCCGCGCACGTTTGCCAGTACGCGCGATCCCCGGGGAACCTCGACCATTTTGTGATCTGAAGCGGACAGCGTCATACCCATCTCCCTGAAAAAATTCTGCATTTTCCCGCTTGACTGTTCGTCGATACCGACCTGAAAACCGAAAATCCTCCGGAGCGCCTCAATGGTGTTATCATCATCGGTGGGGCCCAGGCCTCCGGTCACGATGACGATATCGGAACGGTCGAGTGCGTATCTGAATGCGTGCTCCAGTTCATCGGTATCATCCCCGACCGCGAGATGCATGCGTACTCCGATTGTCAAAATGAAAAGCTTTCCGCTGATGTAGCTTGAATTCGTGTCAGGAGTTTTTCCGTACAGAAGCTCATTCCCCGTGCTCATCACCGTAACGCGCCTCATGCGATGGCCCCCCTACATCATCTCGGGGGCGGAAACGCCCAACAGCTTGAGCCCGTTTCCCATCACCACCCGGACCGCGTCCGAAAGCGTGAGGAAGGCGACGCTCCGGTCAATGTCTTCGGTGATGATCCGGTGCTCGGTATAAAATCGGTGAAAGCCCTGGGCCAATTTCATGAGGTACGTGCATATCCGGTGCGGCTCGTATTTCCGGGCCGCGTCAAACACCTCCTCGGGAAACCTTGCCAGGTGCTTCATGAGCACCATCGACTCGTCATTTTCGAGAAATTCCTGCCGCGATGTATCAGGATCATACGTCACGCCGTGCTTCCGCGCCTCCCTGAAAAGGGAGCATATGCGCGCGTGCGCGTACTGGAGGTAAAAGACCGGATTTTCGGAGCTTTCTTTCTTTGCCAGGGCAAGATCGAAATCGAGATGGCTTTCAAGGGAGCGCATGACGAAAAAATAGCGTGCCACGTCTACGCCTATTTCATCGATAAGGTCGCGCATGGTGGAAAATCTGCCCAGCCGCTTCGACATCCTCACGGTCTCGCCTTCCATGAGGAGATTCACCTGCTGGGCTATCAGGATCTTGAAGTTCTCTTCACTGAATCCGAGCGCCTTCATCGCAGCGTTAAGGCGGGTGATATGCCCGTGATGGTCCGGCCCCCAGATATCGACGATGTGATCGTATCCCCTTCTGATCTTATCGTGATGATAGGCGATATCGGCAAGGAAATAAGTGGGCCTGCCGTCGTCCCTGACGAGCACCCGGTCCTTGTCGTCGCCGTACGCTGTGGATGTAAAAAAGACCTTGCCCTCGGCAGTGTAGCTCTTGTTGCCCTGTGCGAGCATATCACCTGCTTCACGCACCGCGCCGCTTTCATGGAGCGTCCTTTCGCGGTACCAGATTTTGAAATGAACGTTGAAGTCCTCCAGGTCCTTCTTCTGCTGCTCCAGGTTGTATGCGACCGACTTTTCAGAAAGAAAAGCAACGAGCCGGTCTTCATCGCCGATTTCGCGGATTTCGTCGGCGAACGCCTCCGCGATATGCACGGCGATATCCTTCACGTATTCGCCCCGGTATCCGTCTTCGGGAAGATCAACCCGCTCCCCCGCGCGCTCGCGGATTCTCGCCAGGACCGACCTGCCAAGCAGGGTCACCTGGTTGCCGAAATCGTTTACGTAAAACTCGCGGTCCACCTCGTCGCCGGTGAATTCGAGCAGATTGGAGATCGTGTCCCCGACCGCTGCGGCGCGCGCGGACACGATGTTGAGCGGCCCGGTGGGATTGGCGGACACGAATTCGATATTAACCCTTCTCCCTTTGTCATTAGCGGCACGTCCGTAATCCGGTCCCCGGCGGATGATTTCCTTGAGATTATTGAAAAGAAAACCGCTTGAAATGAATATGTTTATGAATCCGGGCTTTACCACCTCAACACGGCCGACCATGGGATCAGACTCGATGTAGCGGGACAGGCCCGCACCGATCTCCATGGGCGATTTCCTGAGCAATTTCGCCGACTCCAGGGCAAACGGCGTGGAGTAGTCCCCGAATTTCATTTCGCGGGGATATTCGACCTTTGCCGTTACCCGGGAGAGCTCACCCCCGTAAATGCCGTCCGCCACCGCAGATTCAACCGCGTTCAAAAGTATCCGCGAGATTTCATCTTTCAGATTCACGTACGGGCTCATCAATGTATCTGTTATTCATGAAGAGATTAAAAAAGTGGAAATGCAAGCTTTTGTCAAGAATAATAACCGCAGAAAATTTTCCTTGCTCCTCATAAAACACTTGAAAATATTGGTTGGGCGGAAAAAGGTACACTCAATGGCTCACATTAAGTTCAGCAGAAATCACCTGGCCGGCTTGCTCATCGCCCTCGCCGCATTTTTTATCGTCTCGATATTTTACTTTTCAGCCCTGTTCGAACGGATGGAGCTCGGCGCCACCGATTACATGTTCTACATCCGTGATCCGAGCGAATACATTGATCCGGCGGCGGTCAAGGAGAAGCTGCCCAAAGGCATCGAAGAGCGAAAACCGAATACCAAGGCAAGAAAAGATATCATCATTCTGGGTATCGATGAATCGACCATCAGATATTTCTCGGACAAGGGAATCCAGTGGCCCTTCACCTGGAACATACACGCACGATTCACCCGATATGTCGGCTCAGGCAAGCCGCTCGCCGTATTATACGATATCATGTTTCTCGATCATAAAAAATACGAGCATACCCTCGGCGGCGCGATCAAGGACGCCAAAACCGTGTTTCTCGATTATCCCTTTGAGCTGGCTCACATCGAAAAAGACTACGATGACCAGGATGAGCGGCTTGCGATCCTGAACAGGCTTCGCTTCCCGGTCAACCCGCACGAATCCTCGAATCAGCATGTAGCCGAGCCGGTTCCGCCGACACCTCTGCTGTCGAATTCAGCCATGGGGATCGGATTCGCCAACGTCTTCCCCGGTCCCGACAGGATCGTGCGCTCCATGCCGCTCATCCTGAAATGGCATGGATGGTATTATCCGAATATCGACCTGGTCGTTGTCATGCATTATTACGGGATCGGTGAAAGGGACGTTGAGATAAAATGGGGCAGCTACATCAAGCTTAAAAACCTTCCGCCGAAAAAAATGAAAAGGCCAAATAAAGAGAGGGAGATCACGATCCCGATCGACGACAACGGCTTCATGAACGTCAACTACATCGGCGGTTTCGGTAGCTTCGAACACTATTCGTACCGGTACTTCTGCCGCAGGGGAAACATGGCCGCGGAAAAGAACGCCTCGCTGAAGGGCAAAATCATACTGGTCGCGGCGTATGCGGCTACGGGAATCGCCACGGACGAAAAGCCTTCTCCCTACGGGGCGACATTCGGCATTGACCATCATGCCAATACCCTCAATACGATATTGAACCAGGACTTTCTGTACAAGCTCAGCGATACGCAGAATCTGATAATCATGCTCGCCATCGCATTGATGCTCGGCCTCATCGTGCCCCGTTTATCCATCATCGCCTCCCTGATATTCACCGCCGTCTTTTCCATCGCATATCTGGTCGGGACGTATCTCCTGTTTCATTTCTACAGCTACACGCCCGCGTTCATTACGCCGGTGATCCAGGGAAGCCTCACCTTCATGATGATCGTCACCTACCGCGTCCTCACCGAGCAGAAGGAGAAAAGATTCATCAAGCAGACATTTTCAAAATTTGTATCGCGCGACGTCGTTGAAGAGCTCCTGAAAAGCCCGGACATGCTGAAGCTGGGCGGAGAGAAAAAAACCGTGACCGTGCTTTTCTCAGACATCCGCGGTTTCACCGGCATATCCGAAAAGCTCCCCCCCGAAGGGCTCGTAGACCATTTGAACTTTTACCTCCAGGCCATGACTGATATCGTGATCAAGTACAACGGAACGCTGGACAAATACATGGGCGACGCGATCATGGCATTCTGGGGCGCTCCCGTTCCTCAGGAAGACCACGCGTTGAATGCCTGCAGGGCGGCGCTTGAAATGATCGCGAAGCTCTACGAGATGAATCTGTCCTGGCGGGACCAGGGAAAGGATGTGCTGGATATCGGAATCGGCATTAATACCGGGGACATGGTAGTCGGACTGATGGGATCGTCCTCCCGCATGGACTATACGATTATGGGTGACATGGTCAATCTCGGGGCACGGCTGGAAGGGACCAATAAATTATACAGGACCCATATCATCATCAGCGAATTCACCCATGAGCGGGTAAGGGAACATGTTGTTTCCAGAGAGCTGGACCTTATCAGGGTCAAGGGAAAAGAGCAGCCCGTCAAGATATTTGAACTGCTGGATTTGAAGGATCAGTAACAGGAATACGTCCGTCCCTCATTCAGAAGCACTCCTTTTGAGACTCTTTTTTATCAGACACATCAATGCATGGCGAAAGTAGCGGCCCGAACGCCTGCACGGGTATGCGGGCTGATGAATCCTTCCCTTTAACGGTCAATCCGACACGTCCGTTTAATCCTCCGGCATACGTATACTCTCCTCCGCCGTACCAGGAGATTGAATCCCCCTGAAACGAAAAATTGCTCAGCCAGAATTTTTCACCCGTCTGCGATACGGACAGTGTAATTGAATCAAAATTTATGGTACCGATTGAATCATACGGATAACCGTTCTTTCTGAGGAACTGCCTCATCCTGTTTTGAAAGATAGTGTTTTTCAGCACTCCGTTGACGATGCGGAAACCAAGGCTTCCCCTGGAATTCTCCAGAATGTCCGATGGCGTGCCGGCGCTCAGCTCGTATCTGAAATCTATGTCAGCAGTGCCTGAGATAAAACCACTTGAGTTTGTTCCGCGGAATAGCTCGCCGCAATCAAGATTATGCACGCCGCCCTCGAGCTTGATATACGGCTGGTCGCTCTTGAGGTACGCCTGTGCCGACAGTCTGTATGCGGCATCGCACCCCTGCAGGGAAAAATTATCGAGCAGCACCACACCCCTGTTCAGCAGGAGATAAAAGGCCAGATTGCTGAATTTCTTTTCACGGCCTGCAAATATCCGATCGAATTTTACGGAAAGTTCCATGCGGTTATTGTTGAGAAACTCCCCTGCCGGGCTCTGCAGAAAAGGAACGGAGATATGCCTTGTTTTTCTGCTATTGTATGCGACAGTGAAAATCCTGTTGAGCGCATAAACGACGGAATTGGTTAAAACCCTGATATTCAATTTTCCGGAACCCAGAGTGATTGATGTGTCAGATTTAAAAGGGCTCCAGCTTGTAACCCTTGTCGCGCTTTTCATTGTAATGTCGGAATCCAGCGGTTTCAGCGCGGCGCTGATGCATATCTCTGATTCGGTCACCTCTGCCCGCATGTTCGATTCATCAATGATCGCCGTGTCGTTTCCCTTCTCATTGCGCACCAGGGTGAATTTATGTATCGTCAACCCGATTTTTGTTCCCGCCGCACGGTTGTTTTTAAAGTCAAGATTGAAGGTTCCGCCGCTTTCCAATGTCCCGGCATATCGAATATTGTAAAAAGGCGTCAAAACCTGCGACAGATCGGAAAGATCGATTATGTTGGTCCGGTAGCGAACGGTTATTTTTTTTTCCGTTTTATTATTTACATATTCTCCCGATGCGGCGATCGAGCACACGTCGTCATTCAGGTCCAGCCTGGGCACCGTGTATCTGTTCAATACCGTGTCTCTTCGTATGTCGATATCCGCATTGAGATTCTCATTCGAGACTACATTGAACTTCTTTGCCAGATCGGCTACGGTCAGGCTGTTGGTTTCAACCCTTCCCTTCAGCGATTGCCCCCCCCCCGAGGCGCCGTACTCCAGATCGCAGGACAAACCGCCGGAAACGGAAATTTCACCGAGCTTGTAATCGGCAATGTAGTCGTTCAGGTACGTAAGATCGAAATTATCGATCCTGATGCGGGCCCTTGATGAATCGGCATGGCGCGCGTAATAATTTCCCCTGCAATTAAAACTTCCGTTGTGGATGCTGTCGGTCTTATGGCGTTTTATGTAACCATCGGCATAATATGCGATGGATTTTTTTTCAATATTGATCTCCGCATTGATGCCGTAAAGCCCGATGGACACCTGGGTGTTCCTGAGAGACTCCCTGTAGTTGAGCGATGTGCGTTTGAAATCGATATACAGCCGATCATACGTGTCCCGCACCTTTTTAATGAATTTTGATACATCAACGATCTGATACAGTGATTCGATGTGACTTTTACCGTACTTTTTCGGGAATGTAATCTCCGCATTATAAAACTCTAGTCCGTTGATTGTTATTCTGCCTCTGATAAGATCAAAAAAACCCAGATTAATAACGCCCCTTTTGCATTTAATGAGGCTTATGTTGTCGTTAAAGTCACTGGCTATCGACACGTCAAAATCGGACAGAATGATATTACCGTTGTAATCAATGAAAACCTCATTACATTTTACCGCCTTGTTGAGGTTGTTTTTGAAAAACTCGATGACTGCTTCCCTTACCTCTCTTTCGGGGAAGGCAACGGTAAAAAAAAGCCTGAGCGTAAATAAAAAATTGATAATTATGACGATTCCTATCACCAGCCCAAAGATGATATATAATTTTTTGAATTTCATATTTATTTTCTGCAGCCGGGACGAAGAATGATGAATTCGCCATTCAGGATAATTCATGCCATGCAATAGAAACCGCACATCAACCCACCGTCAAGTGAAAAAGGATTCGATTTTCATGCCTCTCATCCATGAATTCCATGAACTCACTATTGAATCATAAAGTGATGGAAGAAAGCCGATTAATGAAGAATTGAGCAGGTGCAAAAAACAAGAAGCTCGCGCATTGTTCGTGTCAGCAAGCCTTAAATAAAGGTGGTTTTGGTAACAATTATTATATCATATTTCCTAATTTATAGATGCAAATCTTTATATAAAGGGTTCAAACCCATACACGAAAAATCATAATTTGCTTGACCAAAATGTTCATACAATACTAATTATGCTATAAAAAAAATGTCGTTATTTCATCGCAGCACGCCTCATCTACGGAGCTCTGTTCCCGTGATGAGGCGCGTAAAACATTATGCGATAAAATACCCCGCAGCTTGCTGCGTGGTATTTTATAAATAAATTAGTTCTCCTACAATCGACGCTGTTTTTTCACCCGCCGGATGGGTAACGGGTAATGATATGAATCATACTAATTTATTTATGTATCATATACTCATGGACGAGGGTTTTTTTAATTCATGCAGAATTTAAAATACCACGCGTTAAATATCATATCCGTGTTGATTTTTTCATATATACTCGCTTCAACGATCAATCAGGCTGTCAAATATAATATGTCGCCATCCTATAATAATTCGTCAATAAATATCAAAAAGAGAACGTTTGCCGGCAATGTAAGAAAAAAATTCGATGATTACAAAACAATCATCGACAGCGGATTCTTTAAAATTCCCGGCCCCAGTGATCTGGTTGCCGGCAGCCAGATCGCAGCCGGCGCGATCACCGAATTGACGCTGATCGGAACGATAACCGGGTCCAGTAGCATAGCCCGTGCAATGATCATGAAGAACGGCGAAAAGTATCCCGGAATATTCGCTCTGTATAAATTCAGCAACGAGGTCACGAACGACGTTTACGGCAACAAGCTGGTGGGCATAGCCGATACAAAGGTATACCTTGAGGCGAATGGCGAGAAGGTGACCCTGGAGCTGTTCGCCCCGAAGACCTTTGGCCCGCACGCCAACCTTTCCGCCTCCGGAAATGCATCCTCGGTTGGAGGCCGGTTCACCCAAACCCTCAGCAGGTCGGAGATAAAACAAAAAGTCCTCAATAATCTTGACAACGCCCTGCGCGGATTGCAGGCGGGGCCGTACCGGGTCAACGGACAGATGGCCGGATACCGTCTCATCACCGTCCGGCCTTACAGCATCCTGTATCGTTTCGGGGCGCGGAGCGGCGACATATTAAAGCGAATCAACGGCCAGATGATTGACAGCACCCAAAAACTTTACTCCATATGGGAAGCGGCGAAAAACGACCCGAAGATCACCGTCGATATA
>CAZHAD010000026.1:0-6312 GCA_964529965.1 uncultured Leptospirales bacterium
ATAAGGAGATTGATACATATGAACATTAAGCTTGACGGAAAACGCGCGCTGGTCACCGGAGGGAATTCGGGGATCGGTGAAGCGGTCGCACTCGCGCTCGCCGAGGCGGGCGCGCGGGTGGCCATCAACTATCTGGTCGATCCCGAATCAGCGGAAGAAATCGCCCGTATGGCGGTGGTGCTTGTATCCGACGTTGCTTCGTATGTGACCGGCCGCACCCTTTTCGTGGACGGCGGCATGATCGATTATCCGGACTTCAGCCACGGAGGGTGACGGGAGCGGCACATCCGTTCTCCATCGGCATATTGGGTATACTGGGTCGGCCCTTTGCTGGGCACAGTGTCGGGGGTGATTCTTTTCCGCTGGTCGTGGCTCAGGCGGCTTGAGATCGAGGTGGCCAAGCTCAACCACTTCGAGCACGACCGGTATTCTGTTTTTCATCGCGACGATTTCCGCCGTACATAATCCCCCGAAAATTTTTTTTATTGAAATGAACACGGCTTCGTATGAATGTTTTACCTATAACGCGCAACCCAGTATTTTTTAGGGGCTCCGCTTCTGCCGTACGCGCGCGGAACAATTCATTCAGACGAGGAGATGCAATGCTCACAAATTTTGACGAACTCACCTGCCACCAGATTCCATCCACCTTCGATCACCCCGACACCAGCGACAGGGCGTGGACCGAGAAGCTCTGGTGCAATGTGCACGACACCAGGGGGGAGCTCGTGGTGGCCGCGGGGTTCGGGGTGTACCCGAACAGGAACGTGCTGGACGGGTTTGGGTGCGTCAATGTCAAAAATACCGAGCAGTGGAACATGCGCCTCTCCCGGGTGCTGCGGCCCGGGATCGACGAGATCGCGCTTGGACCGCTCTCATACCGGGTCGTTGAGCCGTACCGGAAGGTCCGCATCGCCATGGGGGAGAACGCCTACGGGTTCAGCTTCGACCTGGAGTTTGCCGCGACCATGGAGCCCGGTGAAGAGAAGCCGCAGTACGCCAGGTCGAGGGGAAGGGTATACGTTAATACCTGCAGGTACGCACAGCTCGGAAGGGCGAACGGCTGGGTCAACGTAGACGGACTGAGGTATGATGTCGAGGCGGACAGGTTTTACGCACAGCGCGACCATTCATGGGGCATCCGGATGGGGCTCGGAGCGGATGAACAGGGGGTTCAGGCCCTCGACTACGAACGCTTCACCGCCATGATGATCAACTGGATCGCGCTCCAGTTCAAGGATTGGGGGATATACTGCTATCTGATTGAGAAGGACGGCGGCTCTGTTGAGCAGCTCTCCGGATCGGTGGTGGGGAGGGTCGATGGCAAAACGATGCAAAAGCGGATTGTCGGGGTCGAACACATGTTTGAGTTTCATGAAGGGAGCCAGAGGATGAAGTCGGGAAGGATGGCCTTTCATTGCGCAGGAGGGGAAAAGATAGAGATTTCCATGAGGGAGTTGACCTGCATGTATCTTCGCGGGGGCGCGTACGTGGGATATAAGGGTTACCGGCACGGCACATGGATGGGCGAGTACTGGGAGGACGGCGAGGCCTGGAACGTGGGCGACCCTGTCGTGGCCAATGAGGTCCACGGACTCGACGACACGGTGGTGGAGGCGCGGTGCGGGAGCGAGGTCGGCTACGGCATTATCGAAAACATGATATTCGCACCATTCAAAAAGTACGGATTCACCGACGGGGGGTTCAAACCCGCATGATATGCCGGCCGACGCATGACCCCGCGTCGGAATCGCACCTTGTATAAATCAGCCAATGTCCACGGCTGGTATCAATACAAACCGCGGCCGAACAATTTGAACAGCCCGCCGAGAAGCTGTTTGACGACAGGCGTTTTCAGCGCCCCTACGAAAATCCTGTTTCCCCTGCCGGGAATGAAAACCAGCCTGTTTTTCCCGAGGGCCTGCAGGGATTCTTCAACCACGCGTTCCGGGCTCATCCACACGAATTTCGGAACCATTGAATAGTTGAAGCTCTGAAACTCGTCCGTGCGCATGAAACCGGTATCGGTCAAGCCGGGGCATAGGGCCTGCACCCTCACACCCGTGCCCGCAAGCTCATTGTGCAGCCCTACGGCGAACATGTTGACAAACGCCTTGGTCGCCGAATAGACCGTGTAGTGCGACGTGGTGAAGAAGGCGCCGATGGATGAGACCTGGATAATATACCCCCTGCGGTTCGAGATCATTGCCGGAAGTACCGCGGCGGTGATCCGCAGCGCGGCCATGACATGAAGGTACACCATGCGCTGAGATTTTTTCGGCTCGACCTCGACAAAAAGGCCCCTGGTTCCGAAGCCGGCGCTGTTCACCAAAAACTCGATCGTATCGTCCCCCGACAAACGCTTTTCAACCCTCCTGACCCCCTCGTCCGTGGACAGGTCAGCGGTGAGCACCGAGGCAGTGATATGGTGTTCGCCTTCAAGCTCGAGCGCCAGTTTCGAGAGAAGGTCCTTCCTCCGCGCGATCAGGAGAAGGCTGTATCCCTCTCTAGCGAGTCGGGAGGCGAATGCGGCGCCGATGCCGCTTGACGCCCCGGTGACGACCGCGGTGCGGCCCCTCACGCTGTGGCTGAATGTTTTTTTCATCCGGCAAATCCTCGCTTTTTTCTGCAAAAATAGGCCATGCGATGTATTTCGTAAAGGATAATTCTACGGTATATTATTGACAAAAAGATCGTTGCCGCTTATGTTCGCATCTGCGATTCAATCTCGAGTCATACAAAACTGCATCCAATAATAAATTCCAGAGAGGGTACTGTGATCACCGGATACGACGAATTTCTGTGCCATCAGACCGTGTCGACCTTTGACAGCGTGGTCACGAGCGCGCGCGAGTGGACCGAGCGGATATGGTTCTCCGTCCATGATATCGAAGGAAGATATCACCTCATCGCCGGTTTCGGCATGTATCCGAACCGGAACATCATGGACGCGTTTGCGTGCTTCATGGTTGAGGGAAAGACCCAGTACTGCGTGAGGACGTCGCGCGAACTGCGCCCCGGAATCGACGAGGTCAGGGTCGGCCCGCTTTCATATGAGGTCATTGAGCCGCTCTCCAGGGTCCGCTTCACACTCGGCGACAACGACTTCGGCCTTACCTGCCGCATCGATTTTCATGCGGCAATTCACCCGCACGAGGAGGATACGCAATTCGCGGAATCCCGGGGACGCGTACTCGAGAACATCAAGCGCTATGTGCAGGTGGGAAGGCCGAAGGGCTGGATCAAGGCCGAGGGAGCGGAATACGAGGTAGATGAGAAGACCTGGCGGGCGGAGAGGGATCACTCGTGGGGGATCAGGCGCGGCGGTGGGGTGCCCGAGACCGGCGTACAGCCCGGAGAGGTGCCTGAGGGCTACCTGTACAATTTCATGCTCGCACAGTTCGACTCATGGGGTGCGACCTATCACATCAGGGAGGATGGGGATTCTAAAATCCTTTCCTTCAGCGGTGCGGTGATGCATCCTTCCGGTTCGGGAAAGAGCGAACAGCGCATCACCAGGGTCGACCATGACTACACATTCAAGAAGGAGAGGCGGCATATAAACGGAGGGAGGGTGACCCTGCATCCCGAGAATGGGAAGGCTGTTACGCTGTCGGTCAGGCCTCTGAGCACCTGCTACATCAGGGCAGGGGGATACTTCGGCTTTCGCGGATTTACCCACGGGCTTTGGCTCGGGCCCTATTACATCGACGGGTTCAAGCTCGACCTCACGGATCCGGGCGTCATACAGGAGGTGTCGTTTCTCGAGGATTTCATGTGCGAGTTCGGCTGCGGCGATGAGAAGGGATACGGGGTGGTGGAGATGGTGGTGATAGGGAAGTATCCCAGGTACGGATATCAGTCATATTAGATTTTGGCTCTGAAAATTTTTTTTGCAGGTATTCACAAATTTTAAAAAAATATATATTCGTCACACACTCAGCCAAGGAGTCTTACCATGAAAAACGAAAAGGACGCGATCGGGAGGATCATGTCCGATCTTCTCCCCTGGCTCAGGGAGCGGATGCCCCGGTCCGGAAACCTGGCCATTTCGGACATGCAAAAGCCGGGCATGGGCCTTTCCAACGAGACCTATCTGCTCGATCTGACCTGGGAGGAGGGAGGAGCGCGCAGGTCTCAGGCCATGGTCCTCAGGTGCGCGCCTCAGGACCACAAGGTATTTCCCGATTATCATTTGAGCCATCAGTTTCTCATAATGAAGGCGCTCAGGAACACCGACGTTCCGGTGCCTGAGATGTACTGGCTGGAGGAGGACGGCTCGATCATAGGCGCCCCCTTCTATCTCATGGAGAGGCTCTACGGTCTGGTTCCCCAGGACTATCCCTCGTACCACGGCACGGGCATGTATTTCGAGGCGACTCCGGAGCAGAGGGCGAGGATCTGGTGGGGCTCGCTCGAGACCCTGGCCAGGATCAACATGGTCGACTGGAGATCGCTCGGGCTCGATTTCCTCGGCGCGCCCGGCGGGGGCTCTGACCCCATAGACCGGCAGCTTGCGTACTGGGACAGGTACTTCGACTGGATCAGGGACGACCCTGCCGAGCGCCACCCAGTTCTTGAAAGGGCCATGCAGTGGCTTGATGAGAACAAATATGAGCCCGAGCGCGTGTGCCTCTGCTGGGGAGACGCGCGCATCGGCAACACTTTGTACCGGCCGGAGGACCTTTCTGTCATGGCGGCGTTTGACTGGGAGATGGCCTTTCTCGGCGATCCGGAGGCCGACCTGGCCTGGTTCATCTTCATAGACCGGTACCTTGCCGAAGAATACGGCCTGCAAAGGCTCGAGGGATCGCCCGAATGGGACGAGGCGGTGGCGCGTTACGAGGCGTTTACGGGCTGGAAGGTGAGGAATTATGCATACAACCAGGTGTTCGCGGCCGCGCGCTTCGGCATGATCTTGGTGTCGGTGCTGAAGAAGATGAGGCGCCAGGGGATACCGATCGAGGATGACATGCTCCAGAACAACACCTGCACGCGTACGCTCGCCGAGCTGCTGGGACTGGAGCCGCCGGGCGGCGGCAAGAGGTTTTCGGATATACATGAATCGCGCGTGACCGTCCAGTTCAACCTTACCGGCCCGGACGGCCATGACTGGTTCATCGTATCGGACAGGGGGAAAGCAGCCAGGCACGAGGGAATGGTCGACGACCCGACCTGCCTCGTGCGTGCGAATGCGGAGGATTGGCGCGCGCTTCAGAGCGGCGAGCTCAACCAGCTTGAAGCGTGGTCCACCGGCAGGCTGGTGGTTGAGGGCGACCTCAATGTCATGATGCAATTGAAAGACGTGATCTCGCGGCTCGATAGGGAACGGTCGCGATCGTTCCCTACGGAATAATATGGGTCATCAATCCTTCACGGTGATTTTGATCCTCAGGCTCCTGAGGTTGAAGCTGGTGAGCTTGTCCGGCCGTATCTTGACAAGGTCCACGTCGATATAGGTGCTGTCGTCCACGTGCGGGGGGATCTTCACCTCGAGCTGGGAGGTGGTGTGTATCCTTCCCACGCCGCCGCACACGTGACAACCTGAACGGACCTTGGCGTGGCTCCCCCTGCACAGGGGGCATGTCATACGCGCCGGCAGATCGATGTAGGCGACGGCACCCTTGAGGGCCTCCAAAGGCGTCACGAATATCTCGATGTCCTGCCCGAAATTGAGAAGTATGTCGTTCCGGTTCATCCGCTTGGGAAGGAACCTGGCCTTGAGCATGTCTCCCAGGGTCCCCGAATACTTGATCCTTTTTTTCGATATGATCGGATATCCCCGGGCGTCGCTCGTTCCGCTGCCGTGAAGGAGCCGGTCGTATTCGATCCGCTGATCCATATCTATGAGTATCCGGTATCCCCGTATGATAAGATCGAGCTTGTCCGTTAGGTTATCCGATTTCATGGATGAGGTGTCCGGGTGATACCGCTTGATGAGCGCGTGGAACGCGGTTTTGATTTCGGCCGCTTCCGCGGTGCGGGAGACGTTGAATATGGTGTAAAAGTCGATGATATTTCCGTTCCGGTCAAAGCAGCCGAGCATGGAGATTTCCTTATATAAAGGAAGGTGGTATGAAACGCGGCCCTTGTCAAATATTTATTTATCCAAAAAACTCCCGGATGATGCGCGCAACCTCAGCCGGCTGCTCCATGGGTATCAGGTGCCCCGCTCCTTTCACCTCGTGGTAGTTTCCGGCCGGTATGAGCGAGGCGATCCTGGGAAGGTCGATGAATCCGCGGTTCATGCTCGTCTCGCCCTCAACCACGAGGGCTGGGCATTTTATTTCAGGCAAGAGCGGCCATGGATTG
>CAZHAD010000026.1:6412-30397 GCA_964529965.1 uncultured Leptospirales bacterium
AGAGAAGATACTGGACCTCAGCGTCTCCTATGTTCTGCTTTAAAATTTCGGGCTTGATATCTTTCATTTTTTTGCTGTATGCTCGCCTATTCAGGTCAGTCGTATGTCCCATGCATAACGTCTGATTCAAAACAGTAAAAAAAGGGGTATCAGTATTCTGTCAAGATTTTATCGTTAACAGCGGGGTTAACCCTGCTGTTAACGCCGGTAGTCGCATTAAAAACAGGGCCCCGCTGTACGCGGGGCCCAAAGCCCTGTTTATTCTGTGTTACCCGATACGTCTCGCTTAATCGAAGTCATTGATCCCAAGTCTTATGTCAGTTTTTTTTGGGACATGTGATTGTTTGATATTCGTTTCAGCTACTTAACCAGGCTTCCGAAAGGAGCGCCTTCTCCGAAATACCGACCTGTTATGCCGAGCGCGATTCCCCATTGATGCTCATAAAACTTTTTGACCCACATATTCACACCCTCAGCAACACCAGTAAGTACATATGACCTAATTGCATCTATGGTTGTGACCTTCTGTGGTCTGAATATTGAGTAGAAACCGCTCACGGTAACATCCATCCACTCCAGCGCCTTTAAAGTGCAGCCTGCTCCGATCGTTTGGCTGTTGAGAAGCTCGTCGGTCTCCGTTCTGTGGGAGTTTCTTATGCCGAAATCGTTGTACGAGTATCCCGCGCTCACGACGGCCATGTCCAAAATGGTGTACTCTATGCTCTGTCCGATCCTGAACCCGACCGGCTTGTAATATTTCTCGCGTCCGTCAAGGTCGCGTGCGCGTGGGAAGGTGATGTTCGCAGAGGTCGTTTCTTTAAGATCTTTCAGAATGTTATAGGCTACACCAATATGTACAGAAGGAGGATACGTGGTCTTTACTTTTTTGCCGATCAGTTTTAAATATCTGGGATCCATTATTCCAAAGTCAATTGAATGTATGCCCACGAGAGTTCCCTCAAAAATTTTTGAATTAATGATCATAGGCGCGATGCCATCGGCAAAAAGGTTAAGTTGACCCGACTGAACGAAAATAGGGTTGGCCAAAAATTTGTTTGTTTTTTTTGTCAAAATCATTGGGAAGTAATATTCTCCCCTGAGTCCGATGTTCAGGCTTTCGAGAGGCTTAAAGTCAAGCCCAAGTATAATACCGTATCCCGAACCATAGGTGCTGGTACTGATATATACTGGAGCATTGAACAATGCAGGATCAACAAAACCGTCATTCGCGTAATGAACCACCCAGGGTATTTGCGAGATCACCTGTTTGGTCGATCCATAGATGAATCTATAGGCGATCGCTGCTGACAGCCAGTTGAAAAAAGCGTACGATCCCCCAATCGTCCCGCTTATATACAGCTCGTCGCGTTTGGCGTTATTTTTTCTGATTAACGTCGTAAAAGGTGGGATATAACCTAATCCAGCTTGATGGACCACAGATTCGTTCAGAATCAATATAGCCCGATCCAGGTCCGGGACCCCATTTTTATACTCCAAACCAGAAAGGCCTGCGGACTGCGTAATCGCTTCATACAAAAACACGGCCCAGTTTTTTCCCTTATACACGATATCCAGATCAGGGTCTGGGGTGATAACTTCTCCTGGATACCGCTTGGGCATTAAGTATTTGTTATTTGTGGTATAAAATAAAGGTTGTCCTAAATGCGTTGATGGACTCCAAGGAAAAAGAGAACCTAAAGGTCCGACTTTTGTTTGTGCTCCTGCCTGGAGTTGGAATGAACTGTCCTTTTTGTCATACAGTCCCTGCAGGCTGAGCATTATGTACAGTCCCTGCTTTTTCATGAACGCGGTGCCCGCGGGGTTGTAAAACACCGCGTCCGCGTCGGTCGAGGCGTTCCTGCTTTGGGTGCGCACGTATTCCGCGCTGTGATTCGGAAGAATGCCGTCCTCCTGGTGGAGCTGGTCTGCCGCGGCCCGATCGACGAAGAAGCTTACAAACGCAGCAACGATTATAAAATATACTAATAATTTTCTAGCCATGATCTTGATCCTCCCTTAATAAAATATGAAAGCGTATTTTTCAACTTCCTTATTTTGTTTTTACATGGAAATTTCCTGTTTATATGGCGGATAATTTTTTTTTGACTCATATATTACAATTCAATAGCGTGTACGGACCTCCAATAAAAAGGCAGGGAAGCTGTTTCCCGACATGGGGGAGGGGGTTTTCCGCCCATGCCGGGAATTCAGCAGGTTTTCATGGGTTCACACCCTAAATCGCGCGCCTTGTTTTAAGGCGGATATAGGGGACCCCGTCCTTGAAAAAGCGCCGAATCCGCCTAAAGAAGAGCCTCACGCATCAGATTCATCTCCGGTCTTACCCATATTTGGGGGAACGGGATGTGAATTTTATCATCACAAAGAATTCCGATAAGAATAGGTAATACCATTTCTCACACGCAGTCTGGGAAATTTCAATAAAACTGACGGGCCAGGTCTATTTTATACGGTATTTCCCGCAGGCTGTAAGTATTGACATCGTGTGGATTCATAATAATTTGAGTTTGTTTAGAAACTGAATTCCCAGTTTTTTATAATTATTACAAAATGGTTACTTTTTTTCCCATCATGTCAAACTGATGGAATGGAAACGATTTAAACCAAAAAATTGTTAGATTTTTTAAAAATTTTTTTTAAGTGTTATGGGAAATGTTATTTAGTAAATTCATAACGAAAATTGATAAATCCCGTCAAGATATTTTTTCTAAAAAATTAATTTTTCCATTACAACGAAGCATCATGGTATCCTGCTTTTTACGAAATTTCCGATTTCATTTATTGCAACCCGCGCCTCTGGAAGTATGAAAGCGAGCGCCTGAAACACGTGGATCATGCACGGCCAGATTTTCAGGTCAACGTCCGCGCCCGTCTCTGATAGCTTATCCGCAACTCGGCGCGCGTCATCGAGGAGCACCTCGTCCGTGCCCGCGTGAATCAGCACCGGAGGGAAGCCGGCAAAATCCCCGAACAGGGGCGAGGCGGTGGGTGCGGCCAGGTCGCCCTCGGGGACATAGAGCCGGGCGAAATCAGGGACCGCTCGCGAGGGAATTACGGGGTCATTTCTGCTGTTTGTTCTCATGGACGCCCCGGAGCAGGTCAGGTCGGTCCACGGGGAGAGGCACACGGCGCAGGCGGGAAGGGGGAGGTGCAGCTCACGCGCCTGCTGTATCAGCACCAGTGCAAGCCCGCCCCCGGCGGAATCGCCCATGACCGCGATTCGGGAAGGATCGATACCGCTGTCGAGGAGCCATCGGTAGGTGGTCAGGGCGTCTTGCACCGCTGCCGGGTGGGGATGCTCGGGCGCGAGACGGTAGTCGATAAGGAGCGCACGCGCACATGATGCCCGGGCGATGCGCCAGACGAGGTCGCGGTGGGTTCTCGGCGAACAGATGACGTAGCCTCCTCCATGAAGGTAGAGAATGTAGCGTCCCGAGTCCTTCCCCTTCCATTCAATCCATTCTGCAGGCACGCCTGCCGCGTCAACCGCGGTCACGATAACCTGCTTCGGGATCCTGATATATCTCGTCGCGGCCCGTTCCTGCCATCTCCTCCTTTCCTTGAAGTCGCCGGGCATGACCATCCTGATAAATAGTTTGATTAATATTCTGGCTATCCGATAGCGTATCATATGTATCCTTGCTTTAGGCGCGTCGGCGCAATTTTATGTATCCGCATCCGTGGAATTGATCCTGATTCCGGATATATATCACAAGTTATCCTACTTGAATTACGAAAACACTAAATGTCATGAATTTATTTTCTCAACGTCAATGATAAATTATAGCGGATTTTTATTTGAAAAATCTGGAATGCCGAGTTACATTTTAGTAACAGGATTCATGTTCTAAAAAAATGAGTTATACGAAGTGAAGAATATCTTCTCCATAGACAGCGCCACGGTGTACCAGGAAGCAAACTGGAAACGCCGAAAACAGACGGTGGAGATGATGGATGATCGCGCGATGCCGTTTATTACCATCTCCCGCGAATACGGCTGTCTCGGTTACAACGTGGGCAAGACGGTCTCGAAAATTTTGAACGATGAATTCAAGCAGACCCCTCCATGGTCCGTGTTTGAAAGGAAGATACTGAAGCATCTGACCGAGGACATGCACATATCGCTCGAGCTGGCCGAGACCCTTACGGACAGGGCGAAGAGCTCGATGGCGGATTATTTCCGGATGACCTTTTCAAATTACCCCCCTGAGGCGGTCGTGTACCGGAAGCTTGTGGAGATCATGCGCCTCATCGCAGTGAACGGGCATGCGGTCATCATAGGCAGGGTCGGAAATGTGATAACCAGGGACCTGCCAAAGGGATTTCACGTAAGGATCATCGCTTCCTCCGAAAAAAAGATTCAGAATATAAAAAACCATTTCAACGTTTCGCGGAAAGAGGCGAAGCAGATACTCTTGCGGAAAGGCGAAACCCGGGAAGAGTTTCTCCTCAAACATCTCAAGGTTGACATGACCGACCCTTCACTATATGACCTGGTAATCAATACAACCGATTATACGGTTGAGGAAACCGCCCATCTTATCATAAGGGGTATGGAATCCTACGGCCTCGGGCTTCGTGCGGCCCGTCTCCGCCCGTGAAATAGTTCTTGCACCCGTACCCCGCCATGATAATTTTTAAATATCATGGCGATCCGAAAAAAACAAACGAAGTTCACCGTCTCCGCCCTGACGGGAGTCCTTTTCCTCATGTCGCATGCCTCGTGCATCGGCAGGGCCGCGTCTGCAAAAGTCCTTGAAAAGAGTATAAGGGTCGGCGGTATTGAGAGAAGTTTTTTGCTTTATACGCCTGAAGGGTATTCAGGCTCCGCCTCCGTTCCTCTGGTCATAGTCCTGCACGGAGCGCAGGGATCAGGCAGGCAAATTAGTGAATTTACCGGTTTCAATGGTTTTGCGGATAAAAAAACGTTTATTGTACTTTATCCGGACGCCTTCGGGGGATTCTGGAACGACGGGAGGACGGATGAATATTCCCCCTCTTTTACGGCAAAGATTGATGACGTCGGATTCATTTCAAGCCTCATCGATGAGATGCATTTGCACTATAATATCGATCAGGGAAGGGTGTACGCCGCCGGCTTTTCAAACGGCGGTATGATGGTATTCCGTCTAGGGATCGCCATACCCGAACGGCTGGCCGCGGTTGCGTCTGTGGCTGGCGCGCTTCCGAAAATGCTTGCATCCGCAACTCCGGCCGCTGCGGTTCCCGTGCTCATCATAAACGGCACCGCCGATCGGACGGTTCCATGGAGGGGCGGCCGGCTCTATTCGAGGGGAAGAAGCCACGGGGAGACACTTTCGGTTGTTGACACGACATTATACTGGGCTGCGAAAAATAAATGCAGCGCCAAGACCTCGGTCACCATACTTCCAACCGCGGCTAAAACCGGAAGGCCGGCCTTCCGGTTGATGTATACGTGCACCAGGCCTGAATCGGACGTCGTGCTCGTCGCCCTCCAGGGAGGAGGGCACACATGGCCCGGAGCCCTGCAGTATCTGACGGGGGCCAAACGCTCGGAAGGCGTGTTCAACGCAACCGCATACATACTGGATTTTTTCGTACGGCACAAGCGCCGCTAGCTTCATCGGGTACGCCTATTCGAGCAGCCCCCGATCCCTGAACCATGAAAGAATGTCCCGTATTGTTTCTTCAAAGGGCCGCGGATTATATCCAAGCTCGCGTGACGATTTTTCATGTGATACGCGCGTATGAGTCCGGATCGTTTTCAGTGCGAAAGGCGTGAATTTGGGGTTTGCTCCGCGCAATTTTGATATGTAGAGCGAGCAATAGGCGGGAACGATGCAGGGCCAAACCGGTATGACCAGCGACGGCGTTTTCCTGCCCGTCAACAGGCCGATGGTGCGTGACACCTCCCTGAAGCTGCGTCGGTGCCCGCTCGCGAGATAGCATTCGCCGGTTTTCCCTTTTTTTTCCGCTGCTAGCGCGCAGGCGACCACGTCCCTGGAATCCACCCAGTCGTATCCCCCGTCTATGACCGCTCCGAACCTTGCCCGGTAGATGTCGATAAGCATCTCGCCCACAAACGAGGGCTTGAAGTCAAGGGGACCGATAACGGCGGTCGGGTTGATGATGACCGCGTCGAGACCGCGGGTGACCGCGTTTATCACCGCCATCTGCGAAAGCGCCTTGGAGCGGTCATAAGGGAATTCGTGCGCCCCCGTCGCGAGTGGGTTCCGCTCGTCGATAATCCCCCCGTCGGGAGGCGAGGAGAAAGCGTGGATTGAGCTGAAATGGACAAGCCTTTTCACCTTACGCCTGAGACAGGCCTCAATGACGTTTTTGGTCCCCTGAATATTGGTTTTTTCAACCACTCCACCCTCGGATCCTGTCAGCGATATTTTCGCGGCGAGGTGAAATACGGTGTCCGCTCCCTTGAAAAGCTCCAGGAGAGAAGCAGGATCAAGAACGTCCCCCTTTATCTTTTCGACCTTGAGTCCCTCGACGGCCCTCTCGTCGTTTCTCACAAGCACCCTCACGCGCCTTCCCTGGCCGAGCAGGGCCCTGACCAGGCTTGCGCCCACATGCCCGGTGGCGCCGGTAACTGCAGTCGTCATTGTAAAGCTCCTCGTTCATGTTGATTTTTCAGCCCGTTTGACCTGTCATATTTTTAATAAGTCATGCAGGGAATCAAGTGAAAAATTGTACTTATGGATAAGACTCCTGGGACGTGAATTATAAAATAAATTGTTTTTCTGTCAATAAATGAGCCGCATCTCATATTGGAGCGCACATCTGTGCATTTACATATGTAAAATAAGGGGATCGGGGGATTAAAGAGATAAGTGGGATGATTAAATTTTTTATTCGCAAATTATTGTTTTTTCTTTTAATTTAAACGTCATTCGATTAAAACATATCTCTATAATCTTTTGTATCTTATCATCCCCCTTTCTTACACATTTGTGGATAGAAGAGGTACTAATGATGAGAAGGGGACGAAAGTCGAAGTTTTTAAAATCGGATTTAAGGGGGTAACATAACCGGCTTGGGAGGTGAATGACATATGAAGATAATATTTCACGAAATGTTTTTCAATTCGGATTATGCCGCGGACCCGGCAGCGGCCCGGGGAAGGCTGGAAGGGATAATCCGGATCGTAAGAGAGAAAAGCAACCGGTATGAGATAGTAAGGCCTGAGCCGGCCTCGGAGGAGGACATTTTGCGCGCGCATTCGAGGTCACATTATGAGCAGATAAAAAGAGACCCCCTGCTGTACGATCTGTCTTCGCTCGCGGCAGGCGGAGCCATTCTCGCCGCTAAAACGGCCTATGACGGCGAGCCTGCGTTTGCGGTCATACGGCCTCCCGGCCATCACGCATCAGCGGATTCATGCTGGGGTTTCTGCTATTTCAACAACGTCGGCATAAGCCTGCTCAGGCTCCATGCGGAGGGGAAGATCAATTCCGCCTTTCTGCTTGACTTCGACCTCCATACCGGCGACGGCAACATTAATATTCTGGGAAGAAGGGGCATCGGCCTCAATACGCTGATATTGAATCCCCTCTCTCGCGAGCGCAGCGAATATATCGCCGAGGTTGAGAAATATATGGAATCCCTCAGCGATATCGATATTGTTACCGCCTCGGCCGGGTTCGACCAGGGGATCGACGACTGGGGGGCGCTCCTGCATCCGACGGATTACGCGGAGCTCGGCAGGCTGATGAAAGAGTATTCGGAAAAGCTGTGCCGGGGACGGCGTTACGCCCTGCTCGAGGGCGGCTACAACCACGATGCCATAGGCCCGAGCGTGGACGCCTTCTGCGAGGGGTTCAGATGAATCCGACAGAAGCAATGCGCGAAGCGGCGGATGGCACAATATGCATTGACAAAAAATATCCGCTTCATAGCATTGATCCGCCTTCGATCGTTGAAATATTCACCAGGCACATGCAGAGGGGATGACCATGCCTTTTGACTTCAATGCAGATGACGTGTTCGAGATCGCGGAACAGATAGAGGAGAACGGCGCTTCTTTTTACCTGAAGGCGTCTGAAAAGATATCCGACGAGCGTCTTAAAAAGCTGCTCACGGACCTCTCATCAATGGAAATAGACCACCGTAAAACCTTCTCTTCAATGAGGAAATCCTTATCCGAAAAGGAGAAGCGTCCGACCGTGTTCGATCCGGTGGACGAGTCCGCGAGGTATCTCAAGGCGCTTGCGGATCTGCGCATATTTTACGGAAAGCAGGCCGAGTCCTTTTCAATTGAATCCATTCTTTTGAACGCCATAATCGCCGAGAAGGACTCAATCGTTTTTTACATCGGGATGAAGGACATAGTACCTCATAGCCTCGGGAGGGACAAAATCGATAGAATTATAAATGAAGAAAAAAAGCATTTGCAGCTTCTTGTCAGTGAGCTCGGCGATTTAAACAAGCGGTGATCGATTTTAAATCTCATGGATCTACAAGAAGCGGTTGCACAGAACAAAAAGATAAAAATCCTCGCCTATTCGGTGAGTGAGAATGTCGAATTCAAGGTAAAGGAGATCCTGAGGCTTATTTTCGGCAAATATAAAAAGAATCATCTCATTCCTCCGGTGTATACCTGCGTCAAGGAGCTTCTCATAAACGCGGTCAAGGCAAATTTTAAAAATATCTATTTTGAAGGCTACTCTTCGAAGAACAGATCGGAGAGCATCATCGAGTATGATCTCGCCCTGAAGCTGTTCAAGCTCGAATTAAGCCGCGAAAACGCCCAGTATCTCGAAAAGCTCGCCCGAAAATTCAATATGAAAGCGGAAGTTGTCCTGTTTGCAGACAACGGATACCTGAATGTATCGGTCGTGAATCCCGTGGAAATGACGGCAAGGGAAAAGAACAACGTGCAATACAAACTCGAATGTGCCAGGAAATACGACGACATCACGGAGTATTTTTTAAAGAATGATTCCGATTCCGAAAACAGCGATGAGGGCGCCGGGCTCGGAATCATAATGATCTCCCTGATGCTTCGGAACATGGGGGTGGCGGAGCGGGATTTCACCATCAGATCCGAGAACAATAAAACAACGGCATCAATCAAAATTCCCATGATATAGCAAATTTTAACGTTCCTTGCTCCAATTCCCTTGCATAGTCGAAGAGTTGCTGCTTTTTCGGCAAACTGCCGTTTATCACAGCGTGTCCCGAAAATTCTGCACGAGGCGCAAAATGAGCGCATAAAAAACCGTTTTTTATCATTGTAAGAAGCAATGGGGAAAAACGGCTTTTCTCTTTAAAGCGCCCAGTAGTAAATATCATTTAGATGTTTATGGAAATTCTTTATACAAAAAAAAACCCCGCAGCTTGCCGCGAGGGTATTTTGTAATCTAATCCCCCTGCCTTCATGCCATACTGTTTAATGAGGAGGGAGATTAGATTATTCTTGCTGATTGAGAAAATGGAAACCAGCTTTGATTATTTTCTTCTATATCTTTGAATCATGGCGGGCGGTATTATATATTCTCCGACATCAATTAAAGTAACTTCTTGTGAATTTTTATCGAGCTTCCATTTATTGGGCCAGAAACCGATAAATTTTCCGTCCTGCCATTGTACACCGAGGGGTGTGAAGTGCGGGCCCCACGCAAGCTCATGAAGAGGATTCCCTTCATCGTCTTTCATGTATGAAACCTTGCCGGCTACGGTGTTAAACTCTCCATTTTCCAGTATGGGGATTATTTTTTCCGCATCAAGCGACCCCGCTTTCTCTATACATTCCGCCAGTATTTTTGTAAAGACATAGGTGTCGGCGGTATAGCCTGGTATCTCGTTGAATCTGGCTATGTACTTTTCAATGAAAGGCTTGGTGAGCTCGTTAGGATAACCGATCTCGGCAAATGTGGATATGGTCGTCACATAGTTACCCTTTCCCTGCGTCGCGTCCCAAAAGCTTTTCTTTTGGGCTATGACGTTTGTTCCCACCTGGACGATGGGGACTTTTAATTCAGCAATCTGTTTTGCAAATGAAAGGCCGACGCTTGAAGAAAAAACAGTAAATGCTATATGGACCCCCTTGCGCCGGAGGGCCGAGATTTCAGGAGACACGTCTTTCGCCTGGGGCTCAGGCCTCCACACGCCGACGAGTTCAAGCTTCATCTTCGGAATTATTTTCCTGCAAGCGCCTACCATTGCATCAGCCCAAAGGGCCTTTTCAGCCACCACGGCGACCTTGATCTTCGGGATCCTCAGTTTCTTTTTCAGAATGGCGGCAACCGTGCCGAGTTGTATAAACATGGTCTTGGCCAGAAATTTTGAATTCACCGGCGCCCCTCTGAACCAGTATTTATATTTGTCATAATCCCTGGCGACTCTCAGGCACAATTCAGGGAGAGCAGCACCAACTCCGATGAAGATTTTTTTATGCTTCATGGCTACGTCCTGCATATCGAGCACCGCCTCGCTCCTGAAGCCTCCCAGGACGAAATCTGCTTTTTCCTGGGTGATGAGGCGATCCATCGCATTAACAGCATCGGGTATGCTCTTCACTTCATTTGAGTCCTGTTGTATCAGCTTTACTTTTCTTTTTTCAGCTCCGACTGTTATTCCTCCTGTGGCATTGAGCTCCTCGGCTGCCAGAGTCGCACCATTCCATTGAGATTGCCCTTGAGGCAACTGCATTGGACCGATGATGCCGAATTTTATTGCATTTTCTTCTATTTCTTTTTTGCACGAAAGCGAAAATGTTACTGATAACACACCGACGATAATAAACAGTAGAAATTTCTTCATATCGCATGCCTCCTTGAATTTAAATTATTAAATATTAGGCCACATATGTTGCATGATATTCTTTTTTTTATTTAAATATATATTAAACGATTGTTTTGTACATACATTATTATTAATAAAAATGAAAATAATTCAAGTGCCTTTTTGTTATATTGACAAAGTTTGGTTTTCTGTCGTCTTTATCAGATTTTTTAAATCAAATCTTGAAAAAATCGACTCGCTCCGCCAAATCTGAAGCGATACCGGATAGTACTTCCGCGTTGGATGCGGTTTCTTCAGAGCTTGTCGCGAAATTTTGCGAAAGTTCATTGATGGATGTTATGGTTTTGACGATCTCTTCAGCCGCTATTTTCTGCTCCTCCGTTGCGGTTCGGATTTCATCTGACCTGCCCTTGACTTTCTTCGCTTCCTGGTTCACTGTCTCATTGGTGGCAAGCTGTTTTTTCATATTCTCATATATGAGGTTCATCATTTGGCTTATTGATTCAATGCCTTTCATTATGTCGCCGATTACGTTTACGACGGTGTTAACATTCCCGAATCCGGTCCGGATCTCGTCGTTATTCACTCCTATCAGCCTGTCAATATCTTTCAGGCTCGATGCGGTCTTATCGGCAAGTCGGGATATCTCATCTGCGACAACCGCAAATCCACGGCCCGCGTCTCCAGCTCGGGCGGCCTCTATGGCGGCGTTTAGCGCAAGCAGGTTCACCTGATCAGAAATGCTGTTTATTATTTCAATGATATTCGTCATTTGTTTGGAACGATCTTCGATTGTGGACATGCTCTGATTCATTATGGTAAGGGATTCTCTTCCGGATTTTGCCTTGGAGGAAATGTCATGCGTGAGATTCAACGCTTCCCTGATTCTTAAACCCATGTCGTTTATAGTGTTCGATAATTCCCTCATTCGTTCAATCAGGTCGGTGAGGCTGTTGAACTGCTCATTGGCGCCTACATTCACGTTTTCCATTCCGGCATATAGCTCTTCCACGGTAGACATGATTTCTTCCGCGGACGCCGCCTGTTTCTGCGCGTTGTCTGCAAAGTTCATCGCCGAATTTGACATTTCATCCGAAGCCGAAGCGAGCTGCAGGGCGTTGTCTTTAACGTTTTTAATTACATCAGAGACCTTATCCAAAACCATGTCGAGGTTCTCGCCGATGTCGCCGATCTCGCTCCGGGCATCGATGGCGGTTCTGACGCCAAGGTTTCCGCCGGATAATTCCTTGATTGTGCCGATGATTTTTTGTATGGGGTTCATCATTCTGCCAAAAGCGAAATATGCGACAAAAAAGGTTGTAATAATGAATACCAAGGCTGATAATAAATAAAAGACTATCATCTTGGAAAGGGAAGAAAAAGCATACCCCCTGTCCACTTCAATAAGAAAGACCCATTCAAAATAGCTGAACCATTTCCATAAGCCGATGACGGGGGTCCCAAGATGGCTCTTGTAGTAGGCTATGCCCGATCTGCCGGTTTTTAAGCATTGCGTGATGCTTGGTACGAGCTCTCCGGTAGAAGGTTCAACGAGCCGGTAGCCTGTTTCTTCTGAAGTGATGCTTTTTCCTAGATATTGCTTCCGAGCTGCTTCGACAGTATCCGTTGCTTTACTGACTTTGTTTTCAAAGTTGCCTGAAGAGCATAAGACCCGTCCGGTTTCATCTACGATATAGGCGTATCCACCCTTGCCGAGATCGATAAGGCTTAGTGAATCGTCCAGAATTACCAGATTAATATATGCAATGACAAAACCGGTGATATCCCCATGCTCGCCATGGCGTTCATACACAGGGCAGCTCACCGGCTGGCTGAAAGATCGCGAGCCTTCCTTTGTGGTGATGAGGGCGGTGTAGATGGAGATATCGCTGGTATCTTTAATCTGTGTAAACAAATCCTCCGTAGATTTCTCGGCGCCGGGGCTGCTGGAATAGATGGTGCGGCCCTGCCTGTCAAGAACGACTATACCATTATATACTCCCTGGTCCTGGATGACCGAATCGAAATACGCCTTAAGATTATTTTTCCCTAAGGGGTACGTTCTTCCCCGAATAACACCCTGGTACAGGGTTTCCACAATTAATTGAGATTGTGCCATCTTTTCTATATTCTGGACCCTGTTTTCCATCCAGTCCTCGATGACTTCAAATTGTTTATTGGCAATTTGCATGTAGTTATGCTCGATAATGTTTTTTATAGCATATCTGTTTACGACATAGTTGATCAACAAGAAGAGTAGTAAAATAGAAAGGGTGAAAATCAGCATATAGACGATTATGCTCTTTTTTTTCCCGAAAATGAGCGATGGTTTGATGTTCAGGACTTTAAAATTATATTCCATGGAGCGCCTCTAATAATTTAATTAGTGGATTTTTAACTTCGATAATCGGAATATTTCATTTTATCATTTTATGGCACCTGCTGCAGCCGAGAGGCCCTGAAATTTTCCTATGGCACCCGAGACACTGTTGATGATAGGCACCCTTGAGATTGATGACAGCTACTTGATCCTGCCTCTTGTGACAGCTTGAACATTTTATAATTTTACCCGTATGATGACAATCAATACACTTCAACCCATAGTTTTTTGAATGAAGCCCGTGGGTGAATGTGACCGGTGGTTCCAGGTGGCCGACTTTCGGAAGGACGATGATATCGTTAATGGAATAGAGCGCACTGCATATGAGGAGAAGCATGACAAATACAATTACGGTGCTCAAATAATTGTTGATGATTTTTTTTATCATATTAGGTTATATTTTATAAAAGAGCACGCACTAAGGTATGTTAACAACCTCTTCATTGTAGAGTTTTTTAATGCCAAATCATGAAAAATCGAACATAATGATCCAATTGTTTTTTAAGAAAAGCAATAATATTTTTTATATTTATATAAAAAATATTATTGCCGGTAAATCAATGTCTCATTGATATATCCTCATGAAATTGCGGCCTTGAGATTTCAGCGCGAGCTTATTCGAACAGGCCAAGGGGAAACGATGAATTTCCACCAAATAATTTAGATTTTTATATAAAAATTTCTTGTAAATTTTAGGTTTAGTTGGAATTAATATATAAATCAAATTTCAGAAAATAGATCATTATGGTACCAAACAGGTTATTTCTGACAAAAGGGGTCGGCATTCATAAAAACAAGCTCTCATCTTTCGAGCTTGCATTGAGGAGTGCGGGCATCGAAAAGTGCAATCTTGTGTACGTGTCAAGCATTCTCCCGCCGAAATGCAAGATAATAACGAGACAGATGGGCGTCAAGCTCCTGAGTCCCGGCGAAATAACCTACTGCGTCATGGCCAGGAACGAGACCAACGAGCCGAACCGGCTGGAGTCGGCGGCGATAGGGATTGCAATGCCGCGGGATCAGGAGAATTACGGCTATCTTTCCGAACACCATTCGTTCGGCGAGACGGGGAGGGTATCCGGGGATTACGCCGAAGACCTGGCCGCAACCATGCTTGCCTCAACGCTGGGGATACCGTTCGACTCCGAGCAGGCGTGGGACGAGAGGAAACAGGTGTACCGTGCCAGCGGCCATATCTTCAAAACCAGGAACATATGCCAGTCCGCCGAGGGGAACAAGTACGGGCACTGGACCACGGTGATTGCGGGCGCGATATTCATCAATCATCCGGACGGTTCACAAAATAAGAACTTGTTTGATTAGACCTGAACGCGGGATGCGAATTCTAATATACCGCCCCGACGCCGTTTTTTTCCCCGCCTTTTATATTGAACATGGCCCTGTCCGCGACCGAGAGGAGGCGTGTAATATTCGTGGCGTCCTCAGGATAAGCCGCAACGCCGAAGCTGGCGCGCAATGAAATATTGATTCCCTTGTTCGAAAGATACACGGTATGGTCCATCAGGGAGCGTATCTCTTCCGCCTTTGCCTTCGCCCGGTCCTTCGTATACCCGGGGAGGACCACCACAAACTCGTCCCCACCGTAGCTCACCCCGAAGGCCGGTTCGGCGAGGGAGTCCCGGATCGTCGCCGCCACCTCCTGTATGGCCTGGCTCCCGTTCAGATGCCCGTGGGCGTCCACCACCCTTTTGAAGTTGTCGAGGTCCATGAAGATGAGCGCGAACGGCTTTGAAGAGCATTTACTCTCTTCGAACATGAGCGTGAGCTTATGGTATAGGTATCGGGTGTTATACAGGCCGGTCAGGTTGTCCCTGTTTGCAAGGGACTGGATGCGCTGGTACCGCCGCGTGTTTTCAACCGCGATGGCGGCGTAATCGGCGATGAACATCAGCAGCGAGAGCGCTTTCTTCGACGTTTTACGGGGATTGATGGTTTCAATCACGCCGACCACCTGATCGCCGAATATCAGGGGCACACACATAACCGATGTGGTTTTTTTCCCTGAAATCTTGTCTATCTTGTCATAAAAAAACGAGGTTGCCTTGACGTCCTCCACGATCATCGGCTCCCTTTTGAGCGCGACCTGGCCGGCGATACCCTGGCCGAGCTTTATGCGTATATCCTTGATATCATCCATGTCCAAATCAACGCTCAGCCTGAAGCGCAAGTCCCCGGAATCGGGGTCGAGGAGGAGGAGGGACCAGATATCGGCCGGGATCATCTCCGACAATTTCCCGAGTATGGTGCTGAAGAGCTTGTTCGGATCGAGCTCGGATGTAAGCGTCTTCCCCAGCTCCATACATGACCTGAGCTCGCGCTTTGATAGATGCATTTCTCCGTACATAAGACTCCCCTGGATGAATGTTCTCGTATGGATACATCGAGAAGGCGCCGATTTTTAACAAGAATTTTTTTCCTCTATTCAGGCTTGCTCGGATGAATCACCGGGATGAGGAGAAGGCCGGCGAGCAGTCCGATGCCGAATCCCACGGCATGGGCCAGGTAGCTCACATGGGGGTCGAATGTGGAGGGAAACATCATGACCAGGGCGAATCCGATGGCCCTTAGTATGCGAACCGGTATCCTGTGGTCTGTGTCGTGCTTGATGTAGAGCACCAGCCAGAAAGCGACCATCCCGTACGCCATCCCTGAGGCGCCTATCAGCCTTATATCCGGCTCGTACAGGGATATGGTTATCAGGTTCGTCGCGATGCCGATGATGAGCGATACGACCGGAAAGGCGATGAGTCCGAAATATGCCCTTATCATCCATCCGAAAACCAGAAAAATCAGGGCATTGGAGATCAGGTGGAGGAGGTCGGCATGCGTGAATATGGATGTGACGAGCCTCCAATATTCATGCTCATGGAACAGGGCCTCGCCGCTCAGCCAAAGATACTCGCCCTGGGGATATCCATTGTATACGACGGTGGCGAGATAAAATACCCCGAAGATGAGAAGCGCGGGCACCGCGTTTCGGGGCGACGGAAATCGTGCCAGAGGACCCTTGGGCCTCTCGGGCTCTTCTTCGAAGCCGTCCGTTTCCGGAGGGTTGAAGTCGCCGTCCCCGGGGCCGTGCACTGATTCGTCGGGCTCAAACATATATTGATCGCGCGGGGGCATGTACGCGTTCCTCCTCTCGGTTTTTCCTTTCATTACTCGCTCGCTTTCCAGATCTTTTTCCCTCCAGGCGAATAACCGTCGCGTGCATATTTATTGCTCATCATGATCTTGCTTATTTCTGAACGCCGCGTTCTGCCATGGACGATCCGTACAGTTTATCAGTGAACGATTTCCGTAAATTGTTATGAATTTTAGGCCTCTGATATTGATTTATTAAAAATTCCTTGTATTTTTTTCGTTACCGCAAAAATACGGTCATCTGGCAACTATTAAATATACGAGGCAACTAATGAAGGTAACCGACGGCGTGTACGCCTACATCTGGAAGGGATATTTCGTCAATAACGCCAACATGTATTATTTTGGCGAGCCGCTCAATATACTGTTCGACCCGGGGCTCAAGAATTATCTCGACGTCAGATTCGAAGAGATGAAACAGGACGGGCTTGATCCGGGGGACGTCCGTTATGTGGTCAATACCCACTCCCACCCCGACCATTTTGAAGGGTCTCTGTATTTTCAGGACAAGGGAATACCCCTCGGTATGCACGCGGAAGAAATTTCATTCTTCAATAAAATGGGGCCTTCATTTTTCCAGATGTTCGGGATGCCGTTTCCCCGGCTTGATTTTAATCTCCCGATCTCAGAGGGCGAGTGGGAGGTGGCAGGCACCAAGCTTGAAATTTACCATACCCCGGGCCACTCCCCTGGCTCCATATGCGTATACTGGAAGGAGAAGAAAACATTGGTGTGCGGGGACCTTATATTCGAGCAGAGCGTAGGCAGGGTCGATTTCCCCGGAGGGGACGGGAACAGTCTGATTGAAAGCATCAGAAAGATGTCGCAGCTGGACGTTGAGATTCTGCTCCCCGGACACATGAACATCATTACCGGCGCCCGCAACGTTAAAAGGAATTTTGAGCATATCGAAAAGTATTATTTTTCTATGCTATAGCCGCATTGAGACCCGATTGGATCGAGGAGCGGGCCTTATCGATCAGCTTCTGCAGATCGGCGTCATCATATCCGGAGATGTCCAGTGGCTCGTGAATTATCATGCGCGCTTTTCCGGGGAACAGGTTGATTGTATTCGACGGCAGGATATTCCTGGTGCCGATGATGGTGATCGGAAGGACGGGGAGGCCCAGGTCGATCGCCATTTTAAAGGCGCCTTTTTTGAATGCGCCGAGGGTTGCGTCCCTGCTCCTTGTTCCCTCGGGGAAGAACAAAACCGATGTTCCGTTGACGATTTTTTTCTTAGCGGCGTTCAGGGACGCGACGGCCCGCTCATGGTTGGACCGGTCGATGAATATATGGCCTATCTTCTCGCAGCCGATTCCGATGCCCGGGACTTTTCTTAGCTCCTGTTTCATGACCCATTTGAAGTCAACACCGAGCCATCCGTAAAGGACGAATATATCGTATTGGCTCTGGTGGTTCGAAACGATCACGTATGATTGTGTTTTTGAAATGTGCTCCCTGCCCGTGACCTTTACCAGCATCGGGGTCATATACGCGTTCAGCCTCGCCCATGTGGAACCGCATACAAGGCTTGCAATCCTTGGATTTGCGAGGTATACGAGTATCACCGCCCAGAATGCAAAAAAGAGCGTTGAGATGATAAGCCATGGGAGAAACACGAGAAATTTATATGGCTGGTAAAGGATATGCGCGATTTTTTTCATGAGAAACCTCATTCTCGAACGGAACCGATGTTTTATTTTTTTTCTTTTTCGGACATGCCCCGTATTTTTTCAATCGTTTCTTTTATTATCAGATTCGCTTCCGCGGTGGTGTCCCTTCCCTCCTGAAAGGGGGATTCCCTCGAGCCGATGGCACCCGGTATGGTCGGATGCACAATGTCCGGGCCAGTTCCCTTTCGTGTACGACGCGGCGTTTGCTTAACTGATTTTTTTGCCATGTGCTGCCTCCTCAACTGTATTCCCGTCAGCTTATGGACCGGATGATTTTCTTCTTTAAATTAATTGACAAACGGGGATTATTTTTGCAATAAAGAAATAAGGAAACTTCTAAAAACCTTTTATGGATGTTTCCTTTTGGGCACATTCAAGGATAAAACTGCTTTTTTTCGTTGTTTTAATATTGAAAAAAGCAGTTTTTAGAAGTGCCCATAATGTGAAATATGAATAAATTCAGCATACCGATCGGTGGTGCGGCCGGTTGAAAATTTTACACGGCCCGATATCGGAATCGGACGATAATTAAAGAAAAGGCGCCTGCATCTTTTTATGTTTCTGGCCGTTCTGGATATGAGGAAGACTATATTATTTTTAAAGAATGCAAAACAATCCAACACACGAACTCGCGTGTCTTTAGTTCTTGTTCTGTTTCTGACCGCGTATATCCCCTGCGCGTTCGCAGAGATGAAGGACATGGTGAAGTTCGAGATCGCCAAGAAGTACTTCCACCAGGGGAGCGCCTATTTTAATAACATGCAGTATCTGGCCGCCGCCGAGTATTTCAGAAAGGCGGTCAAGGAGTATCCCGATTATTACACCGCGAGGGACAACCTCGCCAGGGCGTACAAGCTTGCTGGCTTCACCGAGGAGGCGCTCAAGGAATGGGAGAATCTTCTGGAGTCTTTTCCGGGAAATCCCTCAGTCACGAGCAAGATCGACAATTTGAGATTCCAGGGCATCGCTTCAGATAAAAGCTACGGCTCTGCCGATTACGTGTATTACGAAACCTATGCCGGTCCCCTGTACAAGAGATTCGCCTTTCGCAAGCCGGTCGGCATAGCGGTCGACAATGATAAAAGCGTATACATCACCTCTTTTTCCGAGGGGAACCTGGTCAAACTTGATTCAAACGGGAATGGCGTATTTTCGATCAAGACATCGCTGAACTCCAGGCTCTACGGCGTCGATTACCGGGACAACAAAATCGCCGTGTCAGACTTCAAAAACGATCGGATAATCATACTGAACAAGCGCGGGGAAAAACTCTCGGAATTCGGCTTGACCGGGGACGGAAACGGGCGCTTTCACGGGCCGGAGGGGCTCGGGTATAACCGCAGGGGGGAGCTCTACGTGGTCGATTCGGGCAATTGCCGGGTGCAGAAGTTCGATGAAGCGGGCAGGTTTATACTCCAGTTTGGGAAGAGGGGGGAATACGAGGCCGAGCTGTCCGGCCCCACCGACCTAGCCGTCTTGCGGGACCGGGTCTATGTGACCGACACGGGGAACAAGAGGATCGCCTGCTTTGACGATTCCGGCAACTTTATCGGCAATATTTCCATCCAGGGCCTGGAGCAACCACGCGGGATATCCGCCATGGGCGACACCCTCTTCATTTCCGATGAAAAGGCGGGGCTTTTTTTCTACAAACCTGATGACGGATCAACGCGCAGGTTCTCGCCCGCAGGCGACTCAAGGGGAGCCTTGTCCCGGCTCGAGGCGGTCGCGGCGGACAGGGACGGGTATCTCTATTGCCTTGATTACGGCACCGAATCAGTTAAGCTCTTTTCCCCTACAGCCAGACAGTATTCGAATCTGGGCGTGGAGGTCACCTCAGTCGATGTGAACAGCTTCCCCACGGTGGCCCTGTATGTCAATATCCGCACCAGGGACGGCAATCCCCTGTACGGCCTCGGCGTCGATGATTTTCTTGTCACCGAGGACGGGGTCCCCATCACCAGCCTTTATATCAATTATCTCAAGCGGCTCCTTCCATCGGTTTCGATAGCCCTCTGCGTCGACCGGTCGAAAAGCGTCGAGACGTACCACAACGATATTCCCTGGGTCGCGGATTTTATCTTGAAGAAGATGAGGAAAAACGACTCAATTGAGGTGTTGAATTTCAATAAGGAAAGCTGGGTCGGGAACAGGTTCGACTGGAGCAGGAGGAGGACGCTCAAGGCGCTGCGGGAGAGACAATACGGAGAAGGAAAGAATATCGGCACCGCCCTTTACAACGCGGTGAGCGATCTGCTTCCACGTCTTAATCGGCGAGCAGTCGTTTTCGTCACCGACGGCGGCGTTTCCGATGATTCGTTCCGGACCTACACGACCTCGAATATTATCAGGTATGCGAGGGCCCATTTCATTCCTATATACATCGTTTCGTTCAGGGAGCCTCATGAGGAGCTGAGGATCATCGCCAGGGAAACCGGTGGAGCCGTATACCGACCGAGACAGGTCGACGGACTGAGGTCGATGTATGCAAAAATCAAGCGATCGGAGGAATACCGATACGTGCTGGTGTACCCGACCTTCAAGCTTTCCAATTTCAAGGGTTGGTGGTCGGACGTAAAGATAGAGGTACATTACAAGGGGCAGAGGGGAATCGAATGGGCGGGTTATTTCGTTCCTTAGGTGTAATTTGGATATAATAATGGAACCGCAGATGAACGCAGTGCCTCGACAGGCTCGGCAACCGAATGGCTTTTTTCAAGTGATAAGCAAATCGGTTGGTGAGCCTGCCAAACCATCGGCGTGAATCGGCGGTTACCATTATTTTTCTTTATAAGATTAATATCTGAGTATGACACTAAAAAATATAGAAATCGCAGGTGCCGGGTATGACGAGCTACATACAACAGGGGATGATCGAGGCTCTCAGGAATAAGGGAATTTTTTCCGGTTCCGTGCTCAGGGCCGTTGCAGAGGTGCCCCGGCACATGTTCGTGTCAGAGGCCCTGCGCTATCGGGCGTATGACGATGTTTCTCTTCCGATAGGATACGGCCAGACCGTTTCCAAGCCTTCGGTAGTCGCAAGAATGGTCCAGGCCCTGGAGCTGACCGGAGACGAACGAGTGCTCGAGATCGGCACCGGGTCAGGGTATCAGGCGGCTGTGATCGCGAAGCTCGCCGGCAGGGTGGTGACCATGGAGCGGATTGAGGAGCTTTTTCTGCGGGCTCGGAGCCTGCTTTTCAGCCTGAATTTTGCCAATATCGAATGTATCCTGTCGGAGGATTTCAACGAGGTTGAAGGCGTCTTCGATTCCGTCATCGTGTCCGCCGGGACAGGCATGGTCCCGGCCTCCTTGTTCCGCAAGGTTGCCGCAGGCGGAAGGCTGATCATACCCGTGGCCGACGGACCGGGCCACATGATAAAAAAGTTCATCAAGAAGGACGATGACACCGTGATCGACGAGGATATAGGGGAGGCAAGGTTTGTCCCCTATATCGTACGCGAAACCGCATGATCATCGGCCGTTTATCCGCACCGCCAGCCAGTCAATGGATTTTTTGAACTGCGCGGTTCCCCCCGCGGTGTTGCCTTCCTCGGGGTAGACTTCAATGATTTTCTCGCACAACAGCCTGTTGAAAAGGGCGAACACGCATTCTGGCGGCGATACCGTGTCTTTGAAACCAACGGTCACCAGCACAGGGCAATGAATCTTATCTGAAAAATTGAGCGAATCAAAATAAGTCAGATTGTCTTTTACCGTCTTCTTTTTGTTTTTTTCTGAGGCGATAAAGTCGTTTATTTCACCGGTGACCTCGCTGGTGGATATATTCTGGCTGAGTGAGAGATGGCAGAATGAGGGTGTGTCGAGTACGATCGCGGCGACCCTGTCCGAATATGCCGCGGCAAAGACCGCCGTAGCCGCGCCCAGCCCCTTGCCGATTATTCCGATTGCGCCGCAGTCCAGTTCATTGACAAGACGGAGCATGTCTATGGACCGGTATACATCGAGGAACAGGGCCTTGACATAGTAGGCATCCTTATTGAGGATGTTTTCGATCATATAACCGGGCGACTGGCGGTCCTCGACGGTTTCCCTCATGGATACGATTTCATGATGGCCTCGAAGCATGATAAGCAGGTGGGCCGCACCGGTATTGAATACATGCGGGGGAAACCACTGTACGTTGTTATAATCATGTATATGGATGATAACCTTCGGCTTCGTTATACGTTCGGGGATGAGGAGCTCCCCGAGCGTCGCTGCTTTTGAAAATCCCCTGTATGAAACGTCATAGGATACAAATCCGGGAGTCGTCCTTTTGCTGTTTTTATTAAGCCCCGCCTCAAGCGGTATTTTTCTGATCTCGGCAATCGCTTTTTCCCAGAATCGATCAAAGTCGTTTTTTTTATCGAAGGGGGGCAGGTTTAAAAAAAATTTGTCAAAGTTGCCGGGATCCATTGCCGCTATTTAATCAATGTCTCGTTTATTTGTTGGTTAATGTATATAAAAAATAGTAATTGTTGTTGAGCATGACATATAAGAAGTATATGATTATTGCCGTAACGGCGGTGTATGTGAAGAAAAGCGTTAGATAATACAACGGCTTTCTCAGCATGTACCTGGCTGTATATCCGGTCGAGAGCCCCGCTTTTCTGAGGCGGAAACCGGTAACCAGTACCAGTGAAACGAGGAGGGCGAATATTCCCGCGATGGCGAGGAATTTAAATATAATATTAAACGCGGCTTTGTGCCTGACCGCAAATACGGTAACCGGGAATGCCAGCAGGTTCATTGCGGCGATGGAGATGATTGCTATTGCAATGGTAAATACGGCGAGAATGAACACCTCTTTTAATCGGTCCCGCAGCCTGCTTCTTTCAAACGGGTTCTCGCTGTTCATACGGTTATTTCCGTCCCTCCCTGTTTTGAACGCCCAGCTCTTCAAGCGCCTTTTTTGCAGCCGCGCGCACCTTGGGGTCCTGATCATTTTTCATTTTATATTTTAAAATGTCAATTGTTCTTTGATCTTTGAAATCTTTTATAAGACTGATGACCTTGAGCCTTGTTCCGGGGTTGTTGCTTCTCAGGGCCTGGATCAGCTTCGGCACGGCGTCCGCGTCCCCCAATTTGGCAAGGGCCGTTATCGAATAGATGTAGAGGGTATAGTATTTCCGTCGTTTTTTAAATTCATAGGATTCAATGGTTTTGATGACCTTTTTTATAACCGGTCCCGCCTCAACGATTCCCGAATTCCCGAGGGAGTTCACCGCGTAGGATCTCAGATTGATGTCCTCATCTTCATCGGTGTAAAGCTTGAGAAGGATATCCCTCGCTTCTTTTGCCCGAATCTTGCCGAGGAAAAGGACCATGCTCTCTTTGATGCCGTGCGCGGTTGAACCCTTTGCAAGCGCGTCTTTAATAAAAGGCACCAGCTCCGCTGCCTTGAATTCGGCAAGGGCGTCGATCAGAGCGTTGGTAAAGCTGGAATTTTTATTCAGATTCTGTTCCTTTAATTTTTCGATCAACTTTTTCTTAGAAGATACCGCGTCCAGCCTTTTAAGCCCGTATACCGCCTCGACGCGCACCTCTTCAGAGGGATCGTCCATTTTCCCGGTCATGAGCGGGATCGCGCTCTTTTCCTTCATTTCGCCAAGGACCGAGAGGGCCTTGACGAGGACTTCAGGATCGGTCTCATCCTTCATCAAAGCGATCAGCTTTTTCGCCAGCTTATCTCTCATCCGTTCGTTTTTTATCCTGACCATTTTGTCCATGGCCTTTATCCGCTCCTCCTGAATACCGTAGTCGAGGGTCTCCTCCAGCCATTGCACCTTTGTTTCGTCGGTTTCAAGAGGCTCCTTTTCTTTGGTTTTTACCGCTGGTTTGTGAGCGGTTCCGGAAGCCGCACCCGTTTCTTTAGTTATCTTTGCGTAAAGATAGGCTGCACCTTCCGGATGCAATCCGGGGAATGACAAAACTCCAAGGATTCCCGTGGAAATTATCAACGTGGCGGCTTTATGGAAGTGTTTCATCTTCATTTTCATCGAACGGCCCT
>CAZHAD010000026.1:30497-36434 GCA_964529965.1 uncultured Leptospirales bacterium
CCGTAATTTTGTCCATTAAGAAAAGATTTCAGCAAATCATACGATTTTTGGCGGTACAGGAAAACGGTGTTTCACTCACCGGTATCAAGGCCGATTGTCTCGTTGACAAGGACGACTCAGGCGAAATCCGGGCCAGAGAACTCATCCTCTCGTTTCTCAGGCTTCTGAGCGGCACGGATATTCCTGGATTTAAGAAATCCCGCGACTGCCTCGAAAATATAGCGGGCCCCGACCAGGAACGGGCCGCGATATTTTTTTCTTCGGCGTTTGAACTCATATTTGAAGAAATAGAAGCGGCGTACCAAAGAGACCCTGATTTCAGGGAGGACTTTGACGGCCTGTATGATTCAGTGACCGAGGGGACCCTTTTGTCTGACGCCGACGCGGCCCAAAATAAAATATGGGGGCTGTTTTTCCCGGAAGGGGCATCGGCGCTGAAGCCGGCGGAGCACATCGCGCTGTTGAGGGAAAAGAGGCGGGTGCGGATAACCTTGTTGAACAATGATCCCGTCAGCTCGCCCGGGAGGGAGGTGCTTTTCACCTCAAACGCGCTTTTTACAACCGGTCCTGGATCTGCAACCGGGGCTGCGGAAACCGGCGATCGGATCGCAAATGAGTTGGGGTCTGGTGAAGACGGAGAGCAGATCTACTGGTACGACCACCCGATTCCGGTCGGCATCGAACCTGAAAGGAACGAACTGTTGCACGGCATCCGAAACCTTTCCCGGGCTCTGGAGTTTGAGGAGCGCACCGGCACCAAGGAGCCGGGTCGAAACATCGATTTCGTACTGTCGGTCTCCGCGACGCATCCCGGACTGAACCGCGTCGCGCGGAAATGGATCGAATCCGAGATTTCAAAAGCGGGAGGTGCGCCGGGCATCAATCTGTATGTGTTCACGGAGGATGACACGGTGCGCATCATGGATGAGATACTCATCCCCGCGGTTGAACGTTTTATGGAGAAGCGAGAGACAGGCCCCCTACGCGAGGTCTTCGGGGTCGACGGGGAATACGGGAGGCACTATAGCTTTCTGAAGGCGATCGCGCGCTTCTGGAGCGTGCTCGTCTCACCGGAGATTCGCGCCACGTTCAAAATTGATCTGGACCAGGCCTTCCCCCAGGAGGAGCTGGCCGCGCACACCGGGCTATCCGCGTTCCGGCATCTTTCAACAAGTCTCTGGGGTGCGCAGGGGATCGACAGCGGCGGTAACCGCGTGTACCTGGGCATGATCGCAGGCGGTCTGGTGAACAGGAGGGATATCGGTTCTTCACTGTTTCATCCCGACGTCAAGCTTCCGGAGGGCGATCCGTCATACGATGAACGGATCTTCAGAAGCGCCGTGCCCCAGGCGGTTTCAACCGAGGCGGAGATGATGACCCACTACGGCCCGGGCATGTCATTTGACGGTACGGGCTCGTGCATCCAGAGGGTGCATGTGACCGGCGGCACGAACGGCATACTGGTGGAGGCCCTGCGCCGCTATCGTCCGTTTGCACTCTCGCATACCGGCAGGGCGGAGGACCAGGCGTATCTCCTCTCGATCTTATTTACCCCCTCTGACCGGGAATTTCTCAGGTATGTGCACGAGCCGGGCTTGATCATGCGCCATGACGCGGACCTGTTCGCTGGTGAGATGACCCGGCGCGAGCGCAACGGCACAATCATCGGGGACTATATCCGCACCCTGTTCTTTTCACTTTATGCGGCCGTGCTCCCCTGGCCGGCCGGCTCAATCAAGGACGCGGTCGATCCCTTCACCGGGTGTTTTATTTCACGAATACCGGTCACCTTAGTCTGTCTCAGGTTTTGCTTTAAGGCGCTCAGCCTGCTTTGCTCGTCCGGGACCGGGGACGGGATGCATTTTTTCCATGAAGGCGTGAGTCGCCTTTCTCCCATGATCGGGGATTTCAGATTGCAGGCCGGTTTTTTTCGTGAAACCTACGAGAGAGAGAAACGGGGATGGGACCTTTACTATGACATATTGGATGCTTTGGAGCGTAAGATAGGAAACGGCGATTTGTATGCGATCCGGCTTAGGGATAAGGCCGGGGATATTATCAGGAACCTCCGGCTGGGAATATGATATTTTTTTGAATAATATGCTCGGGGCGTAATATTCATCAGGCCCGCCAATTAATCCTCAACTTAAATCCGGCAATTACCGATTATATTTATGGCGACCCCTAACATGGGTCGAAATAGCGGTTTTTTGCAAGGCAACATATTTCATTTTTACCATTGGAGCACATGTATGAAACGTGACGGCGTGGAAATGGAAAAGATACTGGAAGACGAGCTGGGGGCATTCGAGCATCTGTATTCTCTGGAAGAAAAAAAGACCGGCGCGATAATCAATCATGACGGCAAGCTTCTCGAAAACATATCCAGGGAGCAGGAAGCCCTGATCTCGAAAGTCCAGACCCTCGAGGTGGACAGAATCAGAGCGATCTCCGATTTTAAAAAGGCGCGGCGTTGCGTCGGGGAAACGCCGACCCTGAAAGAAATATCGGATGCGGTCGAAGGCGGGGGGAAAGACCGGCTTACGAGCATAGGAGGGAACCTCGGGGATATCGTCAACAGGCTGCACAAGCTTCAAAAGACGAACGGGACGCTGATCAACGACAACATGGAATATTACAATATACTGCGCAAGGGACTCAGGGGAAAAGGGATGACGCATACCGGCTACAGCCAGGAAGGGAAAGAGGAAGAGACCCTTAAACAGTCGATCCTGTTCAATCAAACGGTATAAGGAGAATTGTGATGAATTCAACATTCATGGGGCTCGAGATAGGCAAAAGGGGGCTTATGTCGCACCAGCAGGCGATCAACGTCACGGGCCATAATATCGCAAACGCAGAGAACAAGGAGTACTCGCGACAGCGGGTCGTGATCACGGCCGCCGATCCCCTGTATGTGCCGAGTCTGAACAGGTCGAATGCGCCGGGGAACATCGGGCAGGGCTCCGTAGTCCAGTCGATCGAGCGGATACGCGATACGTTTATAGACGACCGGATCGTTTCCGAGAAGAACACCATGGGCTACTGGAAGGTCAGGAACGATTTTCTGTACCAGGTACAAACCGTGTACAACGAGCCCTCGGACCAGGCGCTGAGGAGCCGCCTGGACGAATTGTGGAAGTCGTGGGAGGAGCTTTCGAAGTACCCTGAGATGCGCTCGACCAGGGAGGTGGTCAAGGAAAAGGCGGTTAGCCTCTCCCATGAGGTGAACGCGATCTACAGCCAGCTCTATGACCTCAAGCTTGACGCGAACAGACAGATCGCGCACCGGGTTGAGGAGATAAACATGTACGCCAAAGACCTCCGCGACCTGAATGAGCGCATATTGAAGGCGGAGGCTTTGGGCGACAAGCCGAATGACCTCAAGGACAGGAGGGACGCCCTGATCGAAAAGCTTTCGGGGCTGCTCGACATAAGCGTGGGCAGGAGCGATAAGGACGAGACGATCGTATACATAGGGTCGGAGAACCTGGTCCAGGGCGAGATTATACGGCCCCTCGATGTCGTGCAGGACTCTGAAAAAGACGGGCTGTACAAGGTGGTGTGGAAGGATACCGGAAGGGACATCACCATCAGGGGGGGCGAGCTGGCGGCCCTACTGGACATCAGGGACAAGGTAATAAGACAGAACATCAACGACATCAATTCATTCGCCGCCAACCTGACCGATCTCACCAACGAGGTGCATCGTGACGGATTCGGCAGGAACAACAGCACCAACGTAAATTTTTTCAGGGAGCTTATGCTCAGCGACAATGTGGACGGCAACGTCGATCTGAACAACGACGGCGTCAACGACACGAGCGCGATCTTCAAGGTATCTGGTAACAATAAAATCGACGCCTCGGCCGCCATTGGCATCAGCGGGACCCTGACCTTCGCGGCGAACAACGAGATGGATTCACCGGTCCAGATAGATTACAACGTATCAGATACGGCGCTGACCGTGATCAAAAAGATCAACGACGCGCACATGGGGGTCGTGGCCTACCTCAACCACAACGGCCAGCTTGCTCTCAAGGGCACGGTTGCCCAGGATACGGACAAGAAGAACTTCATGATACGGCACCTCGAGGACACCGGGCAGTTCCTGGTGGGATTAGCCGGTATCTTGAAACAGAGCGGGCCTCAGGGCTCCTTCGATTACCGGAGAATCGACGACATCACCAAATTCCTGCCCGGCAGGGAGCACATCACCATCACGCCGAAATTCAATCCCGCGGCGTACATGGCGGTCTCCGCGGCCGTCAGGCAGGACGTGGACAGGATCGCGGCCGCGCGCGGCAAGGACGTGGGAGGCACCGGCGACGTCAACACCTCGAACGGCATCGGGGACGGCACCAACGCGCTCAGGATCGCGGGTCTCAGGTTCAAGGACGCCATGATCGACTCAAACTCAACGTTCAACGATTTTTACACCGCCGTCATATCCCGCGTGGGCACCCAGGGGGAGGAGTCGAAGGACCGGGTGAGGAATCAAGAGACGCTTTTGAAAAACCTGGCCAACCTGAGGGAATCGGTTTCGGGGATAAACCTTGACGAGGAGATGTCGAACCTCGTGGCGTTCCAGCACGGTTACAACGCGGCGATCCGCGTCATAACCGCCATGGACAGGATGCTGGAAACATTAATAACACGGATGGGGGCATAATGCATGAACAGAATCACCAACCAGATGATCAACAACAACCTGAATTTTAACCTGCAGCGCCATCAGAGGGAGATGGACAAGATGGAGAATTCCCTGGCGACGGGGAAGAACGTGAACATACCGAGCGACAACCCGATCGCGGCGACAAACCAGATGCTGTACCGCACGCGGCTCACCGAAACGGACCAGTATCTATCCAACATCGATGAGGGCAAGTCCAAGCTTTCCGAGGTTGATACATCGCTTCAGTCCGCCCTGCGGATCTTTCAGCGGCTGCGCGTACTGACCGTGCAGGGGGCCAATGGGATTTACACCTCGTTCGAGCTGAAGGAGGCGATCGCCACCGAGATCAATCAGCTTCTGGAGCAGCTTGTCGGCATCGCCAATACGAAGGGCGCGACCGGGAGGTCCGTGTTCGGGGGATACAAGACCGGCACTGAGGACCAGCCGAATCCCTTTGTACCGATATACCAGACGCTCACCGGGGGCAACCAGGGAGACGCCATGATCGGCGTTGAATACAGGGGCGATATAGGGATGATGAAGAGGGAGGTTTCGAAGAATGAATTCATGGACGTCAACATTCCCGGGAACAAAGTGTTTTGGGCCACGAACCAAATCCTCACCTCGAACAAGGACGAGGCCAATTACGCGGCGCCTACGAACCAGGCGTTCACAATAGACGGTCGGAAAATCGGCGTATCCGCGGGCGACAACCTTGACATCATCATCGACAAGATCAACAACGCGGGTCTGAGCGTACGTGCCTCCAAGGGGCCGCGTAACAATCTCATATTGGAGACGACGACCCCGCATCAGATATGGCTGGAGGACGCGGGAAGCGGGACCGTGATGAGGGATCTTGGCCTGATAAATTCGCAATTTCCCCAGCCTCCGAACAATATCGATCCCACGGTGTCCATTGGGGGCATGTCCATTTTTGACATGGTGATACAGTTGCGAGACGACCTGGTGAGGGGGGACCAGGAGCTCGTCGGGGGCAGAGACCTTGGACTCATCGATATGGGCCTCGATAACCTCTTGAAAAACATCGCCTCGGTCGGCGCTAAGGAGAACAGGCTCGACGAGCTTGCGAAAAGGTCAGAAGAAGACAAGGGAAACGTGCTCGCCATGCTCTCGAAAAGCGAGGACATCGATTACGCGGAAACCATTATGAATTTCAAATGGCTGGAGAGCGTACACCGGTACGCGCTGGCCGTGGGCGCGAGGAGCATCATGCCCACGCTCATGGATTTTCTCAGGTA
>CAZHAD010000027.1:0-22703 GCA_964529965.1 uncultured Leptospirales bacterium
CGATCCAAAAACTGTAAGAGGGTCTGCTCATGAAGGTGCTGCAGAAATCGTACATAGAGCTGATGCTTGCATGGAGAAACGTGTGGAAAAACAGGCGCAGGACGGTTCTCACCCTCCTGACCGTATTGGTGGGTTGCGCCATGATCATTTTAATGAGGGCGATGCAGGAGGGAGGATACGCGCAGATGATCGAGGACGCGGTCTCGACTGACACGGGCGATATACAGATTCATGAGAAGGGTTTTTTCGACAACGAGAGCATCGATTATGCATTCATCCCTAACGCGCGCATGATCCGTAAGCTAGAATCCGTCAGGGAGATCTCCGCCATCAGCATGCGGGTGCATGCCGCCGGTCTCGTGTCGAGCGGAAACTCTACTGAGGGGGCGGTCATCCAGGGGGTCGACCCGGTCAGGGAGAAGAAAGTGACCACCATGTATAAGTTCATACTCAAGGGGGGAAGATATCTGGAGCCCGGTGACGGGGAAAAGATCATCATGGGCGAGACACTCGCGAAAAATCTTTCCGTCAAGGTCGGGGACACGGTGGTGATGCTCTCCCAGGGTTTCGACGGCTCCATCGCCGCGGCCAAGCTCTCTGTCGTGGGGCTGTTCCGGAGCGGAAACCCGGATTATGACCATAACCTCATTATCATGCCGCTTGAAGAGGCGGTCGGCATATTCAGCATGATGGACTATGTGAACTCGATCGTCATACGCCTCAGGGACGTCACCCACATGGAGCAGGTCCGCGACCGGCTCAGGAGAAGCATCGGCACCCGAGACCTTGAGATCATGGGCTACGACCAGCTCATGCCGGGAATGATGCAGTACATTCTCCTCGACCGGACCACGGGCTATATCTTCTATGCGGTCCTGTTCCTGGTGGTGGCGTTCGGGGTGCTGAACACGATGCAGATGTCCGTGTACGAACGGGTCAGGGAGTTCGGCATCATGATGGCCGTAGGCACCAGGCCCGGCCAGGTGAGGCGGATGGTGCAGATCGAATCGATGATCATCACCCTCTTTGGAATCGTGCTGGGGATACTGCTCGGCTCCGGCCTGAGCTACTATTTTACGGTCCATCCGCTGGATTATTCGAGCTACGCCAAGGAGATTGAAGTCTGGGGCCTGTCCACGACGGTATTCCCGGCGAGGCTGGACCTGTCGATCATAGTATGGACAGCGATATTAATTTTCATCCTCTCATATATTTTTACCTTTTTCCCCGCCCGCAAGGCATCACGCCTGAATCCCGTAGAAGCGATCAGAAAACTGTAGCAGGAGACGTCCCATGAAGCTTGCCGCAATCACACACCTGAAAACATTCATGATGATAGGATGGCGGAACATGTGGCGCCAGAAGCGCCGCTCCCTGGTGGTGCTGTCGTCCATGGCCCTGGGCATATTCGCCATGATCATATCGATCGGCTTCATCAACGGCATTACCGTGCAGATGGTCGACAATATCATAAGCACCTCCCTGGGGCACATCGCCATCCATAAAAAGGGGTTCCAGGACAGCATGAAGCTGGAATATAATTTTTATCCGGACAAAAGGATATACGGCATATTGCAGCGTGACAAGACCATCACGGCGTTCGCCCCGCGGGTAAAGGTCCAGGGTATGGCGCGTTCGAGCGAATCCTCCCGCGGCATACTTGCGGTCGGCATAGATCCGGAGATGGAGAAGAAGGTCTCCAAGATTTTTTTTTACACGATCAAGAAAAACGGAAGCAGGTACCTGTCCGATCCCTCGGCCGATGAGGTGCTCATTTCCAGGTCGCTTGCAGAAAAGCTCAACCTGTACCTGGGCGACAAGCTCGTCGTCATGATACAGGACAAGCATAATGAAATCGTGGGCGTCGGCCTCAGGGTGATCGGGTTTTATGAAACCCCGGACGACACCTTCAACAAATACGTCATTTTCACCGGCATCAAAAAGCTCCAGGAGATAACCGGCCTGGGGCGAAATATTTCCGAGATAACGATCCTGACGCGCAGCAAGGACGATGTCGGCAGGGTCAAGAAGTACCTGATCAATGCAATCGACCGGAAGGACCTTGAGGTCCTCACATGGAAGGACATGGCGCCGAACCTGGTGAGCTCGATCAATCTCATGGACACCATGATGTACATATTCTTCATGATAATCTTCGTCACCGTGGTCTTCTCGGTGGCCAACACCCTGATCATGTCCATCATGGAGCGGTTCCATGAGCTGGGAGTGATGAAATGCATCGGCACGCGTCCTTCGCAGATTTTTTTCATGGTGGTGTTCGAGGCGATAAACCTGGGCGTCGTCGGTCTTGCCATGGGAATCATAATCGGCGTGCCCCTGGTGCTGGTCATGGGCCATACCGGCCTCGACCTTTCCTTCGCCGTCGAGGCCTTGAGAAAGTGGAGGGTCGGAAGCACGATTTATCCGCTCCTGCGCTTCAAGGATCTGATCGCGGCCACCCTGGTCGTTTTCATCACGACCGTCGTGGCATCGATTTACCCGGCGGCAAAGGCGGCGAGGATCAAGCCCTTTGAGGCGTTACACTACATTTAGAGGAGGACGAACATGTCGCTTATCAGCATCAGCAATCTGGTTAAAAACTACGAAACCGACAGCCTCACGGTCCGCGCGCTCAGAAACGTGAAGATCCGCGTGGACCAGGGTGAGTTTCTCGCTGTAGCCGGGCCTTCAGGATCGGGGAAAACCACCCTCCTCAACATAATCGGAGGGCTCGACAGCCCGACCCACGGCAGTGTGCACGTGGCGGACAAGGACCTGACCCGCATGTCCGCCAGGGAGCTTTCAGACCTGCGGCTGAACAGCATCGGCTTCATCTTCCAGGCCTATAATCTGATCCCCGTGCTCACCGCGCTGGAAAACGTCGAGTACATCCTCCTTCTCCAGGGCATGGGCAAATCGGAGCGCCGCAAGCGTTCGATCCGGATACTGTCCGAGGTCGGACTCGGCAAGGAGATCAACCGGCGGCCCAGCGAGCTGTCGGGAGGACAGCAGCAGAGGGTCGCGGTCGCCCGGGCCATCGTGTCGGAGCCGTCCCTGGTGCTCGCAGACGAGCCCACCGCGAACCTTGACCAGACGACCGGCTCGAACCTGCTGGAGCTCATGCATGGGCTGAACCATCGGAAAAACATCACCTTTCTTTTCTCCACCCATGATCCCATGGTCATGGATTACGCCGAGCGCCTGATAAGGCTGACGGACGGGGTCATCACCTCCGACAAGAATAAGAAAAGCCTGGGACGGCATTCAGCCCGAAATAGGAAAAAAAAGGCCTGAAGCCGCAAGCGGCTCAAGCTTATTCATTACATGATAAAGGCCGAGCCGGAAAGACGCGTTCTCACCTCACAAGGGGCATACATGAAAATCCGACCGTTAACATTTAAAATCCCTGTTTTTCTGCTATTCATGGCTGCGGTCGCCGGAATGGGCGCGGAACGGGCCCTTGTCATATCGCAAGCCGGCGATACGGGTGCCGTAACCCCTTCAAAAAGCATTAACGAGAAAGTGGAGAATCCCGTCGATGGGAATGCGGACAAAGTCCTGCCGAAGAACGAGCCGTCCGTCGGCAGGGGTGGAGGCGATAGTCTGCTGGAGGAAAGCAGGGGACCCCGATTCAAGTTCAAGGGCCTTGCGAAGAACCTGTACGTATTCCACCGCACCGATAACTATCTGGGCGAGGATCCACTGATTCAGGGCGTCAAGAATCTTTCGTCGGACCTGACCAGACTCAGGCTCTCCCCCGAATTCCTGTACGGGGATATTCTCACCGTCAGGGCGGATTACGACAACGAGCTGATATGGAGCAATTATGGAAGGAGCGTGGACTTCAAGAACTACTGGAGGCCGCGGCAATATAACGATTTTTTTCACCTCACCTGGGAGCCGTACCGCGGCAGGGACCTCTATTACCGCACCAAGATCCACCGCGCGTACGTGAAGTTGAGCGTTGATTATTTCACCGCAACCATCGGCAGGCAGCAGATCCGCTACGGCAGCGGCAAGCTGTGGAACCCCCTGGACATACTCAATCCCGTGTCCCCGACCCTGGTCGAGGGGGCCGACGAGCAGAAGGGGACGGACGCGGTGAATCTCGAGTTTTTCCCGAACGATAAAACCGAGATCTCGGCCGTGTTCAGTCCCAAGCGGAGCAACGACACAATCGGGCATTTCAACATGAGGGACTGCGATTACATCGTGCGGGCGAAGACCTCGATCAGCGATGCGGACGTGGCGGTGCTGGGCGGCTATGTCACGCGGAGGTGGGTCGCCGGGTTCGACGTGGCGGCGATCCTGTTCGAGGGCATGCTCAGGGCCAGCATGATAGTGGAGCAGGCGGGCGGGCCGTATGCGAAGGCAGGAGACCCGCGTTACCTCTGGAGGTTTCTCATTCCCGGCAGCAACCGGAACGAGCCCGTATATTTCCAGGCCAACGCGGGGTACGAATACACCTTCAAAAACGGCGTCTATTTTCTGGCCGAATATTTTTACAACCAGAAGGGCCTGAACTATAACAGGGACCGGAAAACGGCCTATATAGTCGCCGGATTCAACGCGATGGACCAGAAGACCTATCTGCAGCTTGCGAACCAGTTTCCCACGGTGAATCAGCATTACCTGGGACTTTCACTGGGCTATGATTTTCACCCGCTGGTGAGGGGGGAGCTTTTTTGCATCGGCGACATCCAGGGGCACGCCGTATTCTGGGTGCCCGTGCTCAAGGTGAACGCCTTGGAAAACCTCGACCTGACCGTAGGCGTCATGGGCGCCTTCAGCTTCGATAACAGCCCCTCGGATTTCACCGAATTCAGGAAAAACTACCTCTTCTACGCGTCGGGAACCTATACGTTTTGAAATGAAGCTTGCAGCGATTTGAATTCCGGATCACATACTTTCCTACCACCTAACGTTGTTTTGGACCTCACCCCCGGCCCCCTCTCCAAATTGGAGAGGGGAATAACAAAGCTTTATGCACCCCCCTTCTCATATTTAGGAGAAGGGGGGCAGGGGGGGATGAGGTCAAGTCTAAGCGGGATTTAGGGGATCGTGTATCTTGTTTTAAAAATATGCGCGATGAATAATAGTAGGGTGTCGACTCCTCAACCTGAACCTAAATTTACACTCACGATTTGCATAAAATAATGGTATACAGGAAATTTCATCTTACATAGCGTTGTGCGATAAATAACAATGTTGCATTTTCTTGATCGACAGGTACGAATTAGCCATGAGGGCCGCACGGATCGTTTCACCGAAAAAAATCGAGGTTTCCGAACAAGGCGTTCCTGAAATCAAAGACGGCATGGCGCTCGTCAGGCTTTTAAGGGCCGTTATATGCGGGTCCGATCTTCCCTATTTTTCCGCCGCGTATGCGGCGTCATCCTATCCCTTTCCCTTCGGATACCCGGGGCATGAGTGCCTCGGGGTGGTTGAAAAATCGGAATGCCCGGGCTTCAACAAGGACGACCTGGTAATGTATTATCCGCCTTCGCTCGACGGATTCAAGGAATACCATGCCGCCGTCCCTTCGAGGCTTCAGAAGCTGCCTTCGGATCAAGACCTGAACATTCTCGTCATGACGCAGATCCTGGGTGCGGTTGCGCACTGCGCGTTCAGGATCGACAAGCCTTACAATAAGCACGTGGTGGTCATGGGGCAGGGGCCGGTCGGGCTCCTGTTTACCGCGCTCATGAAAAGCTTCGGCGCCCGCACGGTCATCGCGGTCGATCCGCTCCCCTATAGGCTCGACAAAGCCCGCGTGATGGGAGCGGAGGTAACCGTCAATCCAGGGGAGATGAGCGTCGAGGAGTGCGTGGCAAAGGCCACCGGCGGGGCCATGGCGGACATCGTGATCGAGGCTTTCGGCCAGGACGTGCGCGTCATCAACCGGTGCTTCGATCTCGCGCGTCACAACGGCCAGGTGGCGTTTTTCGGAATTTGCCTCGAGGAGTCGCCGGGCCTCAACTTCAACGTTTTTTTCCGGAAGGAGCTTCGCATGATCGCGTCGGTCGGCCCCGACCTTTCGATCGATTACCCCTTCGCGCTTGAGATGATCTTAAGCGGGAAGATCGACGTGTCGCCCCTCATCACCCACGTGATCCCCTTTGAAGAGATACAGAAGGGCTTTGAAAAAGCGGTGAACAGGGATGAAAGCGTGATCAAGGTCGTATTGAAATTTTAAAAGCGAAAAGAGCTGTTTTAAAGTACCGGCCTGAGCTTGATCACGTCGCGAATAACCATTATATTGAAATATTATGACGTATACGATGAACATTCAATCTAAGGGAGGGAACCGATGAAATATAATCAAATGGGGAAAACCGGCGTGCTGGTGTCCGAGCTGTGCTTCGGCACAATGACCTTCGGCGGTAAGGGCTACTGGGAGGCCATAGGAAAATTGCAGCAGAATGAGGTGAATCAACTGGTGAAATCCGCGATAGACCAGGGGATCAATTTTATTGACACCGCAAACGCCTATTCGGAGGGGCTGTCGGAGACTTTGCTCGGGGCGGCGCTGAAAAAGCTGGGCGTTCCCCGCCAGCAGGTACTCATCGCCACGAAGGTGCGCATCAGGATGGGACCGGGCGCCAACCAGGTAGGCCTGTCCAGGCTCCATATCGCCGACTCCATCGATGACAGCCTTGACCGCCTGGGAATGTCGCACATAGATTTGCTCTACATTCACGGCGTTGATTCGCTGACGCCGCTCGAGGAGACGATGCGGGGGCTCGAAGACGCGGTATGCAGCGGAAAGGTGCGCTATATCGGAATATCCAACCACCCCGCCTGGATGGTCGCCAAGGCCAACGGGATCGCCAATGCTATGGGATGGACCGCATTTACCGCGCTCCAGTATTACTACAGCATCGCGAGCAGGGACGTAGAGCGTGAGATCGTGCCCATGGCGATGAGCGAGGGACTGGGTTTCATGCCGTGGAGCCCGCTCTCGGGCGGGTTCCTGTCTGGCAAGTACTCCAGGGACAAGGAAAAGGCGGGCGACAGCAGGCGCGACGAGTTCGACTTCCCTCCGCTGAACAAACAAAAGGCATATGACATCATCGACGTGATGAAGAAGATCGGAACGGACCGCGGGGTTTCGGTCGCGCAGGTGGCGATTGCATGGCTTCTGCGCAAGCCCGCGGTCACCAGCGTCATCATCGGCGCCAAGAACCAGGACCAGCTCACCGACAACATCAACGCGGCCAAGCTGAGCCTCACCGATGAGGAAATGAACAAGCTCGACGCGGTGAGCGCCCTGACTGTTGAATACCCGGGCTGGATGGTGGACAGGCAGATGCAGGGCCGGATGCCGCAACAATAGATAGTATGGGGTGCGGTGCATGGAATATCTGACCGGTGAAACCTTCAAGGAAAAAATATTTGATTACGACGATCAATCCGAATGGAATTTTAAGGGAGAGCTGCCCGCGATAATAGATTTTTATGCAGACTGGTGCGGCCCATGCAAGATGCTCGCCCCGGTACTCGACGAGCTGGCGGTGGAATACGCGGGCAAAGTTAATATTTATAAAATTAATACCGACCAGGAAACCGGGCTCGCGAACGCGTTCGGGATCATGAGCGTGCCGAGCCTTCTTTTTATTCCGATGAACGATAAGCCGCAAATGGCAACGGGCGCCCTTCCTAAAAAGGTGTTCGCCGAGATTATAAGGGATGTATTGAAGGTGGAGTAGGAATTCACCTTTTCCCTATCTCGATTATTGAGCATATCTCGCCGGTATTATCCGACGCGGATCTGCTGTTGTAATAATCGGGGACCCAGTCGCCGTCGATTACATACTTGTACCGGTACACGCCCGGGAAGAGCTTTTTCTGCAGGCGCCATATGCCGTCCCGCCCCCTGGCGAGCACGTCGTTTTCAGGATTCCAGTTGTTGAAATCGCCGACGATTGAGATGAACCGCGCGCGGGGTTTGTATATCCTGAATTCGACCGAAGTTCCGCCGCTGATGCGGTAGGTCACCTGAGCGCCTTCACTCGTCATGAACGGCTCAGCTATGGAGATATAAGACCCCATGCCGTCGTCCATCCGGTCCGGATTGAGGGGATCCATGATCCATATGTCGTCGACAAGATATTTATATTCGATACTCCGCTCCTCCCTTTCAGAGCTCAGAAAATAATACCATACGCCATGATCGCTCCGGAGCATCCTTCTCGGCTTCCATCCGGAGAAATTCCCGGAAATGTATGCGCGCTTCGCTTCTCTGTTTTTATAGGTGAAAAGCACCCCGTGCTCAAGCATCGGCCCACCCCCCGATGAGTGATCGGTGCGCACCATCATCACCTTTTGCGGCGGATCGGCCTGCTTGAGGAACTTCAGACTTTGAAAATATAACGTGCGCAGCCCGCTGTTTTTTTCATAATTAAAAGCGAGAAGAAGAAACGGGACTATCAATATGAGGGCTTTTACCTTCATGCGTTGTATCCTCAGGCTCCGGTTCCGGATGAATGTACATCTAGGATAAAAAATCGTCCTTTCATGCCTGATACATTACATTAATTTGTTATGATGTGAATAGAAAACTTCTTGCGGCCGATTCTTTTTTTTGGTAAAATGTTAACAAACAGATTTTACAGGTTACTAATAATATGAGAATTGATCCTGCATATCGGCTGCATATTTTGGACCCTTATACATTAATTGAAATTGAGTATTTTTATTAATATGTCGATAATTTATAGAGGAAATTTATGTCAATTTGTGCATAAGTAATATCTTGTATGATTCGACCGGCAATGAATTCATGGTTAGAGTTAAAAAATAATAAAATTGTTATATTATTAGTTTTTTGAAGAAAAATTTATCATAGGGAGCCCGTAACGGCGGATAGAGCAGGAAATCTGAATGGCTGAAATAACAAATATAGAATATACCCCTGAGGAGCTTTCGGAGATCGATCGCATCGTAGGACTGGTCGATCATGATGCATCAGCGCCTCCTGTAGACACTGATACAGGAGAATCTTCCGAGGGCGAATCAGCAGGTCAGGAGGGGAAGGGCCCCGGGCTTGACGAGTGGAAATCATTTGCGGGAGAGCCCGAGGATCTCGGGCTCCCGCCTGCGGATTTGGACAAGCTGTCCGGCCGTCAGCCGGCGGCCGGACAGGATGAAGGGCTCGAGGACATCACCAATCTGATACGAGATGTGGACGATTTTACCCAGGGCGTCGAGCCCGAACAGGAACAGGCCCCATTTGTCCGGCCGCCGGAAAAGATGGGACCGGAGCCTCTGGAGTCCAGCGAGCTCACCACCCTGGATGAGCTGGATCATCTTACCACGGGCGAGCACGAGCCCCCGGTCGATCATGAATTCTTGCCCGCAGATACATCCGTCGGCCCGGCACCAGGGCCTCAGGGTGAGCTACCTGTTGAGGGCGGAGATATGATCGCACCGGGGGGGGACATGACCACCGACGGTTTGCCGGATCTTGACAACATATCAATCGTAGAACGGACCGATATACCGGAGGCGAGAGATGACGAAATTTCTGAAGTAGATTTGAGTGAGTTCGCAAAGCCGGGACCTCAGGCCCCTGCTGACGATGCCGTTCTCCAGCAAAAAGGTGCGGGAATGCTCTCTGATGACGATCTTGCTTCAATTAAAGAGGGGGTGGATATCAAATATGAAGAGCCCCACATCAATCCTCAAGCAAGCGAAAGCATCGGTCCTGAGGTAATGCCGGAGGGAAAAATGCCGGATGCGGATTACCGGGAGGTTCCGGAGCTTCCTGAACTGCCGACTTTCGAGGATGAGGGGCCGCTGGTGTTCGAAACGCCGCGCACAGAACCGCGCGATACGCGCGGCGGCACGAGGGACCGCGTGGAGAACGGCGTAATTAATCTGTCTGAAGCCGAGATCGGCAAACTGAAGCGAAATATTTTGCGTTACACCTCTGTCCTCCGAGAGGTGATCAAGGACGCGGTGATCAACGATCTTCTCCCGTTGCCGGAGACGCGCAGGCTCGTTAACATGGTTATATCCGGCGGTTCGGAGAGGGACGTGCGCAGGTTCCTTGAGGGCAAGCTCAAACGAGAGATACCTGCTGCGGTGGGCAAGCAAGCTCCGCCACGAAGAAGGGTGATATCCTCCAGGCCCGAATATACCATGGCCGATAAGGAGAGGCAGAAGCGGCTTACCAAGATGACCTGGATCTTCGGCTTTGCTGCCCTTTCAGCCTGCGTGGCGATCGTGATCGGGTATCAGTTCGTATACAAGCCCTGGGCGGCGGCAGGCAAAATCCGTCAGGGCGCGGCTGATATCAGGGAGAATGGCGATTATCTCAAAAAGCAAAAGGATTATGCAAGGGCCGAGCAGATATTCAGGGACGTCGACCGCAACTATATCAAGGATGATGTGTTCGGATATACCGAATATTCCAGGGCCTATTTTGATAAAAAAGAATACGGCTATTCTCTCGCGAAGCTGAATAAAATATACCGCATTCAATACGACAAGGGCAGGCCGATCGGCATTGACGTGCTGAACGAGCTTGGACATTACTATGCGAAGGTGCCCAAGGAGTATTACGACGGCATACGCGCCAATATCAACCAGTGGTATTATCCTCGGAGCGATAAGAAGCGGAGTGAGTGGTCTCCGCTCGATGTGGCGATTGAATTTTACCGCCGGGTGCTCGTGCGGGACAGAACAAATGTCGCGGCCCTATACGGGACGGGCAACGCCTATTTTTATCAGGGCCAGGTATTTAAGGCAAAACAATACTACGAGGATATCGTGGGCGCGCAGCCGAATTCCGAGGTCGGATACGCGGGACTGCTGAATCTGTATATCTCCCGGGATGTGTTTCCAGCCGTGGCCGATATCCATGCGAAGCTTGCTGATAAGAACATGCTTGACAAGCTCCCCCCCCCGTTGCTTGCAAAGCTGGCATCATACTATCTCGGCAAGAAGAAGACCGCGACGGACAACGTGAGGATCGATTACGGAGTGCAGTCGCTGCGTTTCAAGGATACGGATGACAATATTTATCCCGCCGTATATACCGTCCTCGAGGCGCTGAATAAAAAGGATGAAGACTACCCGCCGCTCCATTACCAATACGCCCGGCTCAGCGAGGCCCAGGGGAACCTGAAACTGATGAAGATACACCTTGAAAAGGCCATCGACCTGTCGCTGAAAAATTACCATGCGGACTATTTCAGCGCGCTGAACCTCATGGGTGAATATTACTATCGGATCAAAGAGCCGGTAAAGGCCTATGAATACCTGAACAGGGCCATCAAATCCTCCACGAATCCGCCCGAATTCACCAGAGAGGAATTTTACTCCGAGTCCGAGAACGTGGGGAAATCATACGCGCTCTTGGGCGACGTCTTTTACTATTTCTTCGACAAGGTCAGGATGAGATACGGCGATCTAGAGGGTGAGAACCTGGATGAGGAGGTGGACAAACGCGCCAACTATGAGATCGCGCGTGAAAAATATGAAAAGGCCCTGGAGGATGGCTATGGATCTTCGGAGGTCCACTATAATTTAGGAAGGATTTACTACCTTAACCGGCTTTACCGGAAGGCCCTCGACCAGTGGCTCAACCTGTATGAGGATTTCATAACCAGGCCCCAGCTCATGTTCGCCCTAGGCAACGCCTTCTACCACATGGGAAATTACAATGCGGCAAAGGGGGAATATCTGAAGCTGATATCGGCCTATGAGTACGACCTGGACAAGATCAGGGTCTTTGATCCCGCCAATGAAAGTCAGGTCGAGAAGGTGTCTTTCCTCTCCTCCGCGTACAACAACCTTGGCGCCGTCTATCAGGAACAGAACAACGAGGCCAGGAGCGATGTCAGCTACTGGAAGGCCATCAGTTATTCGCAGCGCATAAACCAGGACAATGAATATGCGCGGGTGAATCTGGCGAGGTCGTTCAAAAAGGCGGGCGAGCCCGGAGAGCCGATACTCGACGAGTCCGTGCCATACAGCATCGGCGCATACCGGAGGGAAGCGACGGACTAGCGCTGCGTTTCACTTTTTTCCCCCGATTTTTTTTATCACCGCGTATTCGAACCCGTCCACGAGCCCGTTGAATGAAGCGGCATTGATGTTTTCTGACAGTGAATGAACCTTCCATACCTCGACGCCGTCGGTGAAGATTATCGTCACATCCACGTCGGTGCTGGTGCCCCTGCGCGAATCGAGTATTTCGGCGTGGAAATCGATGAGCTTGACCCGCTCCAGCTCGGGAAAAAGAGGGGTGAGGCTTTTTTTCAACACTGAGGCCAGCGCGTCGACCGGCCCGCTGCCCGTCGACGCCTCATGGATCACCCTGCCGTTGGCCTCGATCTGGACGGTTGCCTCAGGCTCGACGCCGTCGTCGATGATACGGTACCCTCCCACCACCTTAAAGGGCGGTTTGTATTTTTTAAGCGACCTCGCGATCGTCAGCATTTTCGTTGCGTCTAGTATGTCAACGTTAAGCATGGAACGTTCCTCTTTGTATTTGATTTAATCCAGTATAGTAATATTACATGACAACCCCGGTTGCCGGCGATAACTTTTCAATCTTCCCGGATTCATATGTCAGCAGTATCCTGTCCGATCTGAAGCTGTATTCGCACAAATCATCGTCAATCCGATGGTGCCATATTTTTTTCCCGTCCGTCTGATCGACTTTGATCAGATAAAAATTTTTTTCTTCATCCGCGAAGATTGCATACAGACGGCCGCCGTAAAGCAGCTGGAAATATGACCTGCCCGGAATGAACCATTCGGTTTCGCCGTTTTGTTTGTTTATCGCGAGGAAGTAACCTTCTATCTCGCCCGCCTTGCATGAAAGGTAATACCTGTCACCGTCTTCGATGATGGTCTCAATTCGGTTGATGTCATTGATTTTTTTTACCCATCTCCCTCCGTCGCCTCCGGACGCCTTACAGAGAAGGATGGACTTGTCCCCGTCATAGCAGAGGACGCCGCTTTTCATCTCAAATATCTGAGAATAGGTTTTTTCCATGAAGATATGTTCAGCGTGAACTTTTTAAATTCATACCTTCTATAATCAGCCTGGCGGCCCCTTGTATCGTGGTGTGGGCCAGATTAATCACCATGTCGTAGTGATGGGGATCGGTCACATCAAATTCCACATATTCCTTGATGTAGTTCACCCTGCGGGCGGTGTTTTCAACGATCAGCTTTTCCGCATCTTTTTTCTTGATCTTTTTATATTTCATGACATTGCCGACTTTATATTCCATGGGCGCCACGATCATGACATGGAATCCCCCGAACATGCCGCGGGTAATCACGTTCGACGCCCTGCCGACGATTACCACGTTGCCGTTTGCCGCCAGCAGGCGGATGGTTTCCGCAAGCTTCTGATACACCGCCACCTGTGGCGGCAGCTTGCTGAAAGCGTTGGTGAGGATGTCGGTCATCACCTTCTGCGCGTCATCGGTAAGTGTCCTGGCAAGATTCGACGACAGGCCCATGTCCTCCATGACGCGGTCCAGCACCTGGCGCTCGTACGCGGCCCAGGGGGGCGCCGGAGCCTTGTCGCCGCTGTTTAACAGCCTGACGGTTTCCTGGGCGATCGCGTAGCCGGAGCATCCGTACTCCCGTGATATGGTGATGAACCGGCGGAGGCTCTTTATTTCCGGCGCCGTCACCGTGTGCTTCTGCTGCTGCCAGAATTTAATCTGCGCGCTGACATGCTTGTCTACCGCGGGAATGTTCATTACCCGGTCTCCTCATCGGCTCGATCAGTTTTTTTAATTTTTTATACAAAATTTACTTTCTTCCCCGTCTCTTTTGTCCGGGCCGAGAATATTTGTCACAGGCGAATCAACGGTTAATAAAACGATTCAGGGATCGGTGTTATCTACTACTTGAAATTTATATGAAGGGCCTAAATGGCAAGTACTTTTCAGCGCCATAAATTTAAATTTTTTTCGGCATGAACAAAAAAATTGCCGGATTTTTTGTTATATTTTTTCCAAGTGATGAAGGGTTCCTATAGGATTCCCCATCCTGACTTTTTTTCCGATCCTCAGATCAGTAAAGGTGATCGAATCCTTTTGGAAGAGGAGTATGACGGTGGAGCCGAGATGGAATACGCCGATCTCGTCGCAGGCCTTGATCGGAATATGCTCTTTGTCGTCAAAAAAGAATTCATGCCTGCGCCTGATGAGCCTGTTCGTTCGGACGTCGAGGTATGACAGGGATACCTTCCCCACATTGAACGCTCCTATCTTGCACACGGCAACCTCGCCCGCCGCGCATTTAATGTAGGTGATGATCCGCTCGTTTTTAACATAAAGCCCGGGGAGCCCTGCGGCCATGTAATCCTGAACGGTAAAGAGTGTACCTGGTATGTTGAAATAACCGGTGATCAAGCCGCTCACCGGTGAGTGAATCCGATGGTAGTCGGCGGGCGAAAGGTACAGGGTGACGAATTTTCCGTTTACGAATGTATCGGCAGTACCTGAGGGTATTAGATCGAAAAGTGAATAGGTAACGCCTTTTGCCTGGATAAGGGTTGATTCACGTATATCGCCGTATTGATCGATGCGAGCGTCCACGGGTGAGACCGCGACACGCCCGCTTTTGTTGATGGAGCGGACGCCTGGCCTGAGTCTGCGGGTAAAGAATTCATCGAAGCTCTTAAACCCGCCTTTCGGAATTACATATTCAGCCTTGACTCCGTAATGCCCGATGTACGCCCTGATGATATAATCCAAAAGAAACCGGGGAAGCTTGAGTCCGGCGGCGAATCCGACGAGCCGCGAAATGAGGTTTTTAGGTATTATTGTAAAGATAAAAATTGGGGCGGCCCTGTTTTTCATGGCATAATTTTTTCTCTTGTAATATCGATAAGAATATTTTGAGCCGGGTGTTTTGCGCCTGTCAAGAAGTATAATCCGGGGACAGGACAATTCTGCTGCAAAATCAGATTTTAGTTGCATGCACTTCAGGGTTATGATAGTATCATCATAGAGGAATACGTATGGAAGATGAACGTAATGCAGGCCCGGTGCCGCCCGTTTCCGGCGGCTCGGGGGATGAGAGCAAGGTCCCGGGATTGACGCATGTCGTTGATTTTGACGATTTGCTCAAGTCCAATAAGATCGAGACGGTGGCCGCGATGCTCTCCGAGGGAGCCCTTGAAATGGGCGACTTCATGAAAAAGGACATCATCGATCGATTTCTTGATTTTGCTTTTTTTAAGGTGCAGACCGGAAACATTGATATCCCCAATCTGGTTTATCCCACCAAGAGGATGCTGGACGGCGAGCTTGAGAAAAAGATAATCGAGCTGATCAATGTGCAACTTTTCCCGGAGATCATTTTCCGTGTATTGAAATTTTTTATGCGCAATGTTCATGACTCCGACACCAACCTTTACATCGCCAACTTGATTTATTCCGATAAGATCATCAAGTCGATATACGATACGTATAAATTGTTTAAAAAGGACATATTTAAAACCGACAAGGACGGACGGACCCTTAATGTGAAAAGAATACAGCAGTATTCCCCGCGTTCGGACAACAAGCTGTCCTCGCCCCTTGACGCGGCCGCCCGACTCAAATATATTCTTGAGTTCTTTTCATTGAAATATGATATCTCCCACATATATACGAAGGAAGATATCATTTTTGCACGGATGGATTCCGAAGAACCCGGTTAACAGCCCCGGTGGCCCACGATCCTTTCCACGACGTCATTCTTGCCCCGATTGACTTCGTTGATGTAAATATTTTCAAACCGCTGGGAATCCTTGAAGCCGCTTTCATTGAAGGTCGGGTTGTAGGTCCGTATCAGCCAGTAGAGTATATCCTGAATGTCCTGCATGCTTCCCTGGTCGACGAACGTGAATTTGTAGTAGAGCCGGCCGAGATCGAGCGCGCGTATGATTTCGCCGTAGAGAGGGCCGTTGGGGTCCATGAATTTTTTGAAGCCGACGCGGCACCCATCCCGGTGGCAGCTGTAAAATATCAGGTAATCTATTTTTGACTGATTGATGTACATGAGGCATATGATCCCGCTCAGTTCCGGCATGACCCTCGGGGCCTCGTATCGGTCGTATCGGTATGTCTCCGACCACGCCAGCGTGTAGTATACATCGTTTCCGATAACTGTTTTTTTCATAGGGTTGTCTTTTTCCTTTTTTTAGCCATCTTGTCTATAAGATCGGCCAGCTCCTTTATGAGAAGCTGCCCCCTTTTCTTGGTGTCAACCGTATTATACAATCCATATCGTTTTCTGAAATCCATGATGAAGTAATTCGAAATAAAGTCCGTCATCTGGTTCAGGTCGACGATAAAGTTGAGCAGGTTTATCAGTTTATCCGATTCCTCAACGTTTATGAGAAAGATCAGCTCCTGGGATTTTTTTCTCAACTCGTCCATTATTGCATCGTTGGATTTAAGCCCCTTCTTTTCGAGAATGGTGAAATCCGCTTGTTTAAAGCTGATTATCCGCGCGATCCGCACCCGGGTGACCCCTTTAAGCGTCACCGTCACGCGTTGCTCGTCTGACGCGACGTCCAGCACCTCGGACAGGGTGGCGATCCTGTTGCGGTACCGGATCACGTCGAACAACGTACGCACCGTATATGCAAGGAGCTTATCCCCCTGTTTGATTTGTTTTGTATCTTCAGTGAGCTTGAGAACCACCGCCAGGGTGCAGTAGGGGAAGACCACCCTTCTTTTCAGATAGAATATTTTCAATGTAAACCGGTCCATGTTTTTGATCGTTTTAATTATGGGCACCTCTAAAAACTGCTTTTTTCATTGATTCTGCCCCCAAGGAAACATCCATAAAATGTTTTTTAGAAGTTTCCTTATATAATCCGCCCTTTCAATTGGCGACGCACGACAACGATAACATGCTGTGCACTATGTCGCCGCTCCGCCGCACCGTGCGTCAGGCGGATTTGATAGAGTATTATTTCGTATGACAACGCGGCTCGATTACTGGGACCTGATTCCGCCTATCCTTGCGATTACGCGGACAAAGAAAAAACCGAAATTGGTCAAATTTTCGCCTTCGTTGATGTAAATCCTTTTAATTATGAATGCGCAGGCGAATTTTTTCATGTCAAGGCTCTTGATTATCCTGAAAAGCGAGCTGAAGTCTTCCTCGAAATATACAGTAAAAAGCTGGCCCAAAAACTGCTCAATATATTCCTGTCCGGCTTCCTTTTTCTCGAAGCTGAAAAATTTTTCGACGAATGTTTTGATTCCGTATTCCTGCATCACGAGATAGTCCACGACCTCCAGAATTTCGTTTCTGTATTGCGCCAGGTTCATTTTGAGCTTAAACGTATTGTACAACAAGGCCAGCTTTCCCCTCACCGTAATTTCAGACGCCTCATCGTACGTATCTTTACGGTCCGGGTCGAATATCCTGTCCAGGATTTTCTCTATTATGGAGCCGTACTGCTTTCCGAACGGGGTGAGGAGCATCCTGTCGGTGAATGTTTCAGACTTCGTGCGCCTGGTGAAGTAATCGAGGGGCGGGGCCGCCCTGGCCTCGGACAGGGACGGATCGCGCGAGGCCTGCATCCTTGAGTATTGAATAGCGTGGAGCTTGTCGAGCATCTGTTTTACGTTGAATGCGATCTCGCGCAGCATGAGGCGTTTTTCCCTTCTCAGTAGAAGGTTCTTTTTTTTCGACGGGTCGTCTTCATTAAAAAAGAATTTTATGTAAGATTTATCGTTCCAGAAATCCTGCCGGTTGAGTAGCGTTATATACGTGTCGTGGAGAGACGCCGCGATTATGCCGTGCTGCGCTTTTGTGGAGATGGGGACGTTCAACACGCTCAAATCAAGGTATGTCTTTACATGGCCCCTGAGCTCGTTGATCGGTATTGCCAGGGTGGTGCTGTTCTTTCCCATATTGATGTTATACTGCTGGACTTGGTGAGTCAGGCGGTTCTCGATGATATTTTTGAGGTTCAGGTATGACGAGATGGTTTCAGGATTTTCGGAATCCGAGAATATGTTTGAAATATATTCAACCTGAAGGTCTTTTGAGCCCTTCATCGACACCGTGTAAATCTTTGATACTCCCTGGATATCCTCGAGGATCCTGGTCACCGTTCCGGTCTGGACGCTGTTGAGCCGGTAGTTGAAATTGATTATGCCTGAAATTTTCCCTTCCGTCAGGATTTCGGCGTAGTCGGTGAGCTTATTGACTATTTTGTTCCCCGTGGTATAATCAATAAATTCAAACAATTGCCGGTCGATTCTGCTCTCCAGCACGTCATCGGTTTTTTTTTCGTCCGCCATGAGCCCATCCTGCCGACACCCGCCTGCCTGCGGCGGCGGAGCGAGGTCGTGTCCTCCATATATTGATAAAGATACAGTGTAAACAAAAAAATATGCAATTTGTTATTGACTCGGTGCATTTTTTATGGTATGAGCGGTACCGCTCATGATTTTAGAAGCAAAAGGCATTGTAAAGATATATAACATCGCAGGCACCAGGAGGCGCATACTTGACGGGATCGATCTTGCGCTTGACCGGGGCGATATAGTCTCATTGACCGGGACCTCGGGATGCGGCAAGACAACCCTCCTGCATGTCATATCGGGCATCGCCTCCCCGGACCACGGGTCGGTCCGCATCAACGGCAAAAGGATGGCCTACGCCTTTGATCTGCTCGCATCCCGGATGCGGAACAGGGAAATCGGCTTCATTTTCCAGACCTTCCGGCTTCTCCCCAACGAGACCGTGCGCACCAACGTGCTCCTGCCGGCCCGGATACGCGGCCTTGTCGACAAGCGGACGAAAGAGTATGCGGAAGAGCTCCTCGACCGTCTTAAGATTTACAAATTCAGGAATACGAAGGCCGCGGTCTTGTCAGGGGGCCAGAAGCAGCGGGTGGCGATTGCGCGCGCACTGGTGAACCGTCCCGATCTGATCCTGGCGGACGAGCCCACCGCCAACCTTGACAGAAAAACCGCGGCAGGCATACTCGACGTTATTTTCGATTTAAGAATGCAAGGGAAGGCGGTGCTTGTGGTAACGCATGACGGCTATATGCACGAGCGCTCCGACAGGGTGTATGCCATTGAAGACGGGAAGCTTGCGGCACTGTCATGATCCAGCGCATGATTCTAATCGTGAAGGAGATCGGAGGAGGCGCGTTTGCCAGCATTGCGGTGCTCCTCGCCGTCGTGCTGTCGGTATTCGCGCTGGGGCTCTATCGTATAATCGGCGGAAACCTGGAGCACTACATCAGGAGCAGGTTTGCGGCGTCCATCCCGCCTGATACGATCAAGGTCTCCGTCCGCCAGCCCCGGTCTATTTTTCTGTTCGAGCTGGGCAGGCCCGGCACAACCGGAATCAGCGGCGAGGAACTGGGAACAATGCGGAGGATGGACGGCGTTACGGGTGTGTATCCGGTCGCGGCACTTGACGTGCCGCTCCAGGCGAAGGTGTCGTGGCTCGGCTTCAGCTACCAGAGCGACATTCTCGCCTTCGGCGTCCCTTATCCCCTGGTGCGCCGCGACATCATGGGGAAAGAGTACCGGTTTGACTGGGAAAACCCGGCGCGCGGCAGACCGGTACCGGTTGTGGTTCCGCGCACCATACTCAGATCGTACAACGACGGCATGGCGGCCCCCAACGGGCTTCCGAGGATTTCGGAGAGGGGGGCGATCGGTTTTGGCTTCACGCTTGTTCTGGGAAAATCAAGCCTTAAGAGCATCCGGGGATTCGCGCAATCCGGCGCGGTGATCGCCGGATTCACGGACAGGATCGATTCCCTCGCCCTGTTTTTGCCGCTGAGGCTCGTACTCTCCTATAATAAAAAATTCAATCTGGACCCGCGCGCCCGATACCAGTACGCGTATGTCAAGGTCAGGGACCACGCCTCACTCGTCAGGGTCTCATCCCGGATCAGCGCCATGGGCTTCGACGTCGAGGCGGCGACTACAATATCCAGGCAGATCACAAGGCTCATACGCAACGTGCGCCTCGTCGCCGGTTCCCTCCAGTTGGTCGTTATTCTCATCGCAGCGATTGCGGTATCGTTCGCCGCAGCCATAGCCACCTTCGGCAGGCTCGAATATTACCGGCTGCTCAGGGTCATCGGCTGCTCCAGGATCTTCCTTACCGGCATGGTTTTCATCAAGTATGCGGTCCTCGGCCTCGCCGGGGCTTTTGCCGGAACCGAATTGCTTCATTACGCGGTACGGAGGCTGGCCGAAAGCTTCCATCTGGCGGGCTTTCTTATTTCATGGAACCTTTCGCCCGATGCCTATCACGCCGCAATCCTGTTCGGTGCGCTGATTCCGGCGGTCTCCTGTGTGCCCGCGCTTCTGAGGCTCTATTTCAAGGACTTGGCCAGGGATTAGCACCAGTGTCCGGCCACGCCCCGCTCCGGCGGGTCCCCCCGCCGGAGCGGGGCGTGAAGCCCGCATATTCAGATTAGGTTTCCGGATTCATCATAGAGCTTCTGGCCGCTCTTAATGTTTCCCGGTTTCAGCCGGAAATAGGTCGTTACCAGAAAATAGAGAAGCGGCAGGGCCCCCAGCACGATGATGATCGAGTCTGAAAACATGCGCCACTGGCCGAGGATCCTGACGAGCTCGGTATTATAGAATTCGGCGCTCCGCGCGAACCAAAGTCCCTTTTGGTAGCTCGCCACCGCCTGGGCGATCCCCACCGGCATGAGCGAGGTCGAGAACATGAGGAACAGGCCGCCGTTAAGCCCCCAGAAGGAGAGCTTGAGTATCTTTTCATTCCAGTACTCCTTCCTCACCAGCGAGCGCCACGTGAACAGGAGCAGCGAGATGGAAAGCATGCCGTACACCCCGAACAGGGCCGCATGACCGTGGTTCGGCGTCAGGTAGGTCGCGTGCTCGAAGTAGTTGACCACCGGAAGGTTGATGAGGAAACCGAACACCGCGGCTCCCAGGAAGTTCCAGAAGCTGGAAGCCACGAGGAAATAGAGGGGCCACCGGTAGGGGAATTCCTGTCCCGCGTTGCGGATCGATTTGTATTCCATCCACGCCCTCACCACAAGGAGAATAAGCGGAATCGGCTCCAGGGAGGAGAAGACACTGCCTATGGCTATCCAGTAGCCGGGGCCGCCATACCAGAAGTAGTGGTGCGCGGTTCCGATGATGCCGCTGACGAACACGATTATGGCGGTGAAATAGGCGACCCGCATCGCCGATTTCTTGTCCGCGAGCCCGAGGGTGACGAGGAACAGTGAGATGATGGCGACGCCGAAAAATTCGAAAATACTCTCAACCCAGATATGGACCACGTACCAGCGCCAGTAGTCGGCTATGGTAAGGTGCGTCCCCTTGCCGAACAGTAGGCCGAATCCGAAAAAGGCCACCACCAGTATCGCGCTTAAGACATAGAAGAGCACCAGGCCGCTTTCGTCCTTTTCTTTGCCGTAGAGCCTATTTTTCAGCGCCCTGTACACGATCACGAGCCACGCGATGAGCCCGACGAATAGGAGTATCTGCCAGAACTTGCCCAGCTCCAGGTACTCCCACCCCTGATGGCCGAACCAGAACCACGTGTCTCCCCCGAGCTTCCCCTTGATTCCCAGCACCTCGCCGGCCAGGCTTCCCACCGCCACGATGAGGATCGCAACAAAAAGGAGGTTGACCAGGACGCCCTGGCCCTTCGGCTCCCTGCCGCTGATGACCGGCGCGAGATATACAGCGGTCCCGACCCATGAGGTGGCGATCCAGAATATCGCAAGCTGCAGGTGCCATGACTTGGCCCAGGTGTAGGGCACCAGCTGCGCGATGAAATTCACGTAGAAGGTCGCCGGATGCACGGTGTAGTGGGCGAGAAGTCCTCCCATCATGAGCTGAAGGATGAAGAGCATGATCACAACCACGAAGAATTTCGCCGCTTTCACCTGGCTGTTAGTGAGCGGAAGGTTGACGAGCTTTTCGGCGACCTGCACCCCCTTCGGCTCCCCATAGAAGAGATTGTATCGATGCACGAGGTAGATGACAAGGCCGAGCACCACAAAGAGCGCAAGGATGGAGAAGAGGGACCAGACAAAGGCGCCTCCCGGGAGGAGATTGCCCACGCTCGGGTCATGGGGCCAGTTGTTGGTGTAGGTCGCGTCGGTGCCCGGACGCACGGTGGAGGCGGCCCAGGCCGTCCAGAAGAAGAAAGAGGAGATCGCCGTGCGCTCGTCCCCTGTTTTTATGGTATCGGGGAGAAAGCCGTTCGAAGTATCGCCGTCCTTAAAAACCCTTTCCCAGTATTCACCGGTCCTGGCGATGGCGTACGCTCGTGCGGGGCTGACCGTCAGCGTTTTCGTTTCAGGGTCATAGGTGTTCTTTTTGATCTCCCGTATGACCCTGGCGTCGACCGCGCTCCGGTCGTCCTGGCTCAATGAAGCGTATGACGCGCCCTTTTCCCGGGCGTAATATTCACGCATGTGCGCGCCCATGAGGTGGAGGGTGGTCGCCGAAAAATCGGGCCCCCGCAGGGTCCCGTGGCCCCACACGCTCCCCTGGTCCATGAGTCCGTATTTCTGATACACCTCCTGCCCCTGCCTGATCAGCGCGCCGTCGAGAACGACCCTTCCGCCGACGTTGACCGCGGACGGGTAGGGAGGAATCTTGTCAACGGCGAAATAACCGCCGATGAGCAATACCGCGAGTGAGATGATGAAGCTGAGTATCGCGCCGATTTTTAGACCCTTCATACACGCCTCC
>CAZHAD010000027.1:22803-36150 GCA_964529965.1 uncultured Leptospirales bacterium
TTTTGATAATTATTAATGGGAGAGGGGGTTGGGGGTGAGGGTCGACGAAATAATGATATCAGAGTTCGCGGGCCGGCGCATTGACGCAAGTCAAGCGGCCCGTTGAATTATGGCGTATCGATTTATTAATGTCAAACCTTATGCGAAAAATTCATTGACTAAATGATGTGCCTTTCATGAATCTTTCTGGTCGGCGTTTAATGGCGCCGGCCATGATTTCCGGCTAAGGCGGGCGCGCTATGAAAGAAAAGGTGTATTTTATTCCGGTATCCGACGGGTTTGACGACGACGACGCCAGCCGCAGGCTCGAAGACCTCATCAGGGAGAAGGGGCTTCTGGATTTCATCCGCGAGCGGGATCTGACGGCCATCAAGACCCATTTCGGCGAGGGCGGGAACACGGGCCATGTGAGGCCCTGCTATTTGAAAATGCTGGGGGAGATGATCAAGGCCAGGAAGGCCAAGCCCTTTCTCACCGAGACCCAGACCCTGTACAAGGGCAACCGGACCGACGCCGTGTCCCACCTCGCACACGCGTACGCACAGGGTTACGGGTATGAGCGGACCGGTTTGCCCATCATCATGGCGGACGGGCTCTTCGGCGATGAGGAGACCGAGGTCGCCATACCGGGGAAGATATACCGATCGGTCAAGATAGCCTCCGGCGTGGTCAAGGCCAGCTCCCTGGTCGTGGTGTCGCACTTCACCGGTCACATGGCCGCCGGATTCGGCTGCGCGATCAAAAACATGGGCATGGGCTGCTCGAGCAGGAAGGGAAAGATGAGCCAGCACTCGTCCGCAAAGCCGAAGATAAGCGCCAGCTCCTGCACGAGGTGCGGGGCGTGCGTGCAGTGGTGCCCGGCGTCCGCCGTAACCATTCAGGCCGATTCCGCCGTCATCGACGGCGCAGTGTGCATCGGGTGCGGCCAGTGCCTGGCCGTCTGCCGCTTCGACGCGGTTACCTACGACTGGGGCGCCACTTACGAAGTTTTACAGAAGAAGATGACCGAGCACGCATGGGGTGTGGCGGCCGGAAAAAAGGGCACAATGCTCTGCATCAATTTTCTCACCCGTATCTCGAAGGACTGCGACTGCGTGACGAGCTATGAGCGTGTGGCGCCCGACATCGGCATGCTCGTCTCGTTCGACCCCGTGGCCGCGGACGCCGCCTCCCTGGACATGGTGGAGGAGCGCGTGGGCAGGAAGCTCCCACAGTTCGCCTATCAGATACCCTACCGCCATCAGATCGATCATGCGCGTGAGATCGGATTCGGCAATCCGGATTACGAGCTGGTTACCGCATCGTGAAATTCTTGACATTAATTTTTTACCGAGGATACTATGTATCCTTCTCGGGGACGGGGACACATAACATAAATCAAACGAATTCATACGGCAAGGCCGGTAAAAACGCATTTTTAAAACATAATGAATAATAATTTCCCCTTCAACAGTGGTCTGAGGGGGTATTTGGTGTTTATATTATATTATCATAAGGAAACTTCTAAAAGCCTTTTATGGATGTTTCCTTTGGGGCACATTTAAGGATAAAACTGCTTTTTTTCGTTGTTTTAATATTGGAAAAAGCAGTTTTTAGAGGTGCCCATAATAAAAGAGGGAGAAAACCCATGGATTTTAACCTCAGCCCGGGGATGCTCACCGCCAAGCAGAATTTCAAGCCGCTTAAGAGCAACATGACCTATGACGTTCTGATCCTGGGAGGAGGTCCGGCGGGATTCACCGCCGCGGTCTACTGCATGCGCAAGGGTGTGTCCACCGGCCTTATCGTTAAGGAGATAGGAGGCCAAGTGGCGGAGACCGCGGGCATCGAGAATTACATGGGGTTCCGGTACATCAACGGGATGGACCTGGCCATGAAATTCAAGGAGCAGGTGTCTCAGTTCGGCATCGATTACGATGAAAAGAGCTCGGTCGATTCGATCGAGGCCGGTGAGATCAAAAAGGTACGCATGGCCGATGGAAGGGTGTTGTCGGCGCGCGCTCTCATAATCGCCACCGGCGCGGCGTATCGGAAGCTGGGCGTGCCCGGAGAGGAGGAGTTCAAGGGGAGGGGGGTCGCCAACTGCTCGATCTGCGACGCGCCTTTTTACGCGAACAAGAAGGTCGTGGTCGTGGGCGGCGGAAATTCCGGGATCGAGGCCGCGATAGATCTCGCAAAGGTCGGCGATAAGATTACCGTGGTGCAGCTTCTCGACAGGCTTACCGGCGACAAGGCGCTTGAGGACAAGCTCAATGAATTCAAAAACGTGGAGATACGGTTCAAGCACGAGGTGACCTCGATCAACGGTTCAGAAGGAATAGAATCGATCACGGTGAAGGACGGCAAGACGGGTAAAACCGATGATATTCCCGCGCAGGGTATCTTCGTGGAAATAGGCCTCATACCGAACAGCGCGCTCGCAAAGGGCGTGCTCAAGCTCAATCAGAACGGAGAGATCATGGTCGACTGCTCGTGCAAGACGAGCGAGGAGGGGATTTTCGCGGCGGGCGACGTCACCGACGTTCCCTTCAAACAGATCATCATCGCTGCGGGTGAAGGCGCCAAGGCTGCTCTGTCGGCGTGCAATTACGTTCTGATGGGCGAATAGCGGATGCCCGCAGATTTTATATAATACGGAGGAACGCATATGGCCCTGTTCGATGAAAAGGTACGTACGCAGCTTAAGGATATTTTGAAAAGCATGAAGGACACGGTCAACCTGTCCTTTTTCACCCAGGAGTTCGAATGCTGGCCCTGCACCGACGTGCATGAATTCGTGAAGGAGATTTCATCCATCAGCGATATGATCAAGCTTTCGGTGTTCGATTTTCAGAAGGACAAGGCCCAGGCCGACAAGTTCAACGTGGACAAGATACCGGCGATCGTCCTCAACGGCAAGGACAACGCCTATTCGGGGATCAAATATTACGGGCTCCCCGGCGGGTATGAGATCAATTCCTTCATACAAGACCTTATCGAGCTCTCGGGCAAGAAGGAGCCCTTTCCGGCAGGAGTGGCCTCCAGGATCGGCGCAATCGATAAAAGGGTTCGCATGCAGGTGTTTGTGACGCTCACATGCCCGTATTGCCCCAGTGCGGTCGGCATAGCACACCGGATCGCCCAGGAAAGCCCGATGGTGGAGGCCGACATGATCGACGTATCGCTCTTTCCCTACCTGGGCCAGAAGTATCAGGTGACGAGCGTTCCTATGACCCTCATAAACGACGTGTACTCCCTGGTGGGCGTACAACCGGTGGAAAACATACTCGACGTTATCAAGAAGCTGTAGATTCGCGGCCATTCGAAAATATTCTATATGCCATGAAGAAGTTAAGCCAACACCTGTTCAGGGATATGCTTTATATCACCGTTGCGGCCGCGGCCGCCGCTTTTGCCGTCAACCTGTTCCATCCGCGAGGATATGTCATGGTGGGCAGGTCCGAGCTTGAGCACAGAAGGATCGTGCCCATATCCGCGTACGAGGCCAAGATCAAGTACGACTCTGGATCGGCGGTTTTCATTGACGCGCGTGAAAAGGCCGAGTTTGACGAGTCCCATATCGCCGGGTCAATCAATATCCCGGCCGGCGATCCGCTTCCCGCTCCGGCCGGACTGCCGTATCTGAAGCAGCCGAAGGAGATCGTCATCTACTGCGACGGAGGCTCTTGCGGTGCGTCCGCGATTTTGGCCGGAAAGATCCTGGGCCTCACGCGCACACACATATATATTATCGAAAGGGGTCTTCCGGACTGGAAGGCTCGAGGGTTCCCGGTGCAGGAGAGTGATTAGATGGGAATAAGGGAAATCATCAAAAATTTTTTCGTCGATCTCAAATACGGGAACCGCATCACGTCCGCGGTGCGCATCCTTCTCGGGAGCATGCTTCTCTTTGCCGGTGTCATAAAATTGCTGGATCCCGAGTCTTTCGGCGGTCTGATAGCCGGGTATGACATCCTTCCTCCGCTCCTGATCCCGTATGCCGCCGTCTGGGTCCCGGTTTTCGAAGCGGTCATCGGCCTGCTCCTTATCATCGGCTACAAGGTCAGGGCGTCGGCGATGCTGGCGATTTTGCTCATGGCGCTTTTCATCATGTTCATCTCGGTAAATCTTGTCCGTGGAAGGAGCTTTGACTGCGGCTGTTTTAGCTTAAGCCGGCTCGGCCTCGGCATACAAGAAGAAATCAGCGCATGGGTCGTCACCCGGGATTTGCTTTTTCTCGCGGGTTTTGCGCTGGTATTCAGCGCCGAACGGCACCTCTTCTCACTTGAAAATTACCGCGAGAAGATGCGCCTGAAAAACCTGGAGCAGTCCAACTACCGTTAGGTTTCCATGTGCGCCCGTTCGGCGGCGGGAAGGCTTTCGCGTAAATAAAATTTGACAAAAATGGCGGGCGTCCATATTTAATCTTTCCATTGCCCGACATCGAAAATTGGCATATTCAAAAATGATGAAACCATGAGCGGACAGACGATAGAATTCGACAACAACGTGAAACGGGTCCCGGACAATCCCATCGTTCTTTTCATTGAAGGCGACGGAATCGGACCGGACATATGGAGGGCCGCGAAGATCGTCCTGGATGCGGCGGTTGAAAAAGCGTATAAAGGCGGAATGAAGATCGAGTGGATGGAGGTCCTCGCGGGCAAAAAGGCGTTTGACGAAAAAGGCACATGGCTGCCGGACGAGACCCTTGACAAGATACGCACCTACAAGGTGGCGATCAAGGGCCCGATCACCACGCCTGTCGGAGGCGGCATACGGAGCATCAACGTCACCCTGCGGCAGGTCCTGAAGCTGTATGCGTGCATCCGGCCGATCCGGTATTTGCCGGGCGTGCCGAGCCCGGTAAAGGAGCCCGAAAAGGTCGACATGGTGATCTTTCGGGAGAGCATGGAGGACGTGTACGCGGGCATCGAGTGGAAAGAGGGGAGCGGCGAGGCTCGCGGAGTGATAGGGTTTCTGAACAGAGAGCTGGGCGCCGGGATACCGGATGATTCGGGGATCGGCATAAAGTCCATAAGCGTCGCAAACACAAAGAACCTCATACGCAGCGCCATCAAATACGCGTTGGACAACGGCCGCAAGTCGGTGACCATGGTCCACAAGGGTAACATCATGAAGTTTACGGAGGGCGCCTTCCGGGACTGGGGATACGAGCTCGCGCGCGAGGAATTCGGGGATTACACCATCACCGAAGACGATCTGCCGGAATCCTCCCGGGGAGATGCGCCCAGGGGGAAGATCGTCATTAAGGACAGGATTGCGGACGCCATGTTCCAGCAGGTGTTACTGAGGCCGGATGAATACGACATCATCGCGACTCCAAATTTGAACGGCGATTATCTTTCCGACGCGCTCGCGGCCCAGGTCGGAGGCCTCGGCATGGCCCCCGGCGCCAATATAGGAGACGACGCGGCCGTGTTTGAAGCCACGCACGGGACCGCCCCAAAATACGCGGGCCGGGACAAGGTCAACCCGGGATCGCTCATCCTTTCGGGCGAGATGATGCTCCGGTTTTTGGGATGGAATGAGGCGGCCGGGATACTGTTGCGGGCGATGGAAAAGACCATCAAGCAGAAAAGGGTCACCTATGACCTGGAGCGCCAGATGAAGGGAGCGACCCTGCTCAAGTGCTCGGAATTCGGCCGGGCGGTCGCTGAAAACATGTGACATATACAAGGGGATTTTTTTCCGATCGCGCAACTTTTAAGGATAATTTTGTACATAACCCGAATGCGCGCATGCATTCGGGTGTTTCATACATAAGGTCCGATGAACGGGCGAGGGGAGGATCAAGCTGGTTTTATGAAGACGATGAAAAAGTTATTGTTTCCGGTCGCGGTCCTTCTATTTGCCCAATTCGCAGGTTCCGCGTCCACGTCGGACCGGTCCTGGAAATTCGAGAGGAAACAGGACGGGGTTACGGTCTTTCTAAGGAGCATGCCGGGCACGAACTACAAGGAATTCAAGGGGATCATGTACGTCGGGAACGCCCGCCTCTCCAGCATGGTCGCGCCTTTTGACGACACCTCCTCATATACCAGATGGATGCACAATTGCACCGAGGCCAGGCTCCTTAAAAAGTTCAACACCCGCGAGCGTTACACCTACACCGTGATCCACGCCCCCTGGCCGGCGGTGGACCGTGATACGGTGGTCTATTCCCTTCTGAGCCAGGACCCTGAGAGCGGGACGGTGATCATTTCGATCACGGGAAAGGCCGATTTGATACCTCGGATCAAGAACCGGGTGAGGATCCCCCTTATGCGCGCCTTATGGACGTTCAGGCCAGTTCGCCGCGACCTGATCATGGTCACCTATCAGACGATCACCGATCCGGGGGGATGGCTCCCCCTCAGGCTGATGAATCTGTCGATGGTCGATCTGCCGTTATACACCATGATAAAATTTCGCAACATCATCAGGGAAAAAAAGTACGCGAAGGCGGTCTATCCGGTGATCAGGGAGCCCCGTCCCAACTCCGGCTGAGGGGTGCCCCGCGAACCGCTTTTGCCGTCATCTGAATTCCGCGGATACGGTGTCCTTTGTCAGAAAATAAATAAGGGGAAGTTCGAGGAGGAGCGTTGCCGACCGGATCACGGTAATGGCCGATCCCGTTGCGCCCCAATCGGCCCCGGCCGCCGAGGATGCGAACAGAAAGCCGATCACATACGCGGCGTGCAGGTCTATTATATAAAGCTGAATCTTCCGGTGAAGGCCGCTCTTGAAGAATATCCGGATGATGTGATAGGCAAGGGCCAGGGAAAGCGCAGAACCGGTGAGCACCGCGGCTGCCTTGCCGTACAGGAATAAAATTTTGAACATGAGATAGATGATCTCGAAATAGTAGAGCGTCATGACATACGCGGTGTACTGGTGTATCCTTTTCTCGAATGCATCGTTGATTGATTTCAGGTGGTCCATGAGAAAGCCTGTTTACCGGATTCAACGGCCTGCCGCATTTCCTTGTCAATACAATTAATGCACGTACGATGCCAGAAATCTCCTCTCATATTTTTTTCTTTATTATTTGAATTGAATATTTATACTATACTCATCTATATGTCATTCGGCATACGGTTGTGTTGAATAATCTGATAATAAAGAGAAATACCGTTTGGTCATGATGTTACTAAAAATTTAATATGGTAACCATGATAAATCAAATTAACATGTTTTTCTTTTTTGGTGCATATTTAACATTATAAGGGCGGCAATATTGCTCATTATAAATTTTTACAGCTGATTTTTCATTAGCGAAAGATTAAGCCATGGGCGCGAATATAGTTGAAGTAACGGTCCCGGAAGATAACCATCTCGAACGCATCGACAGGTTCCTGTCCGGCTCGCTTGAATTGGATTTTTCACGCAGCTTCCTCCAGAAGCTGATTAAGAGCGGTCACGTAAGGGCGGAAGGGCGCCCCGTCAAACCGAACTATAAGGTTAAAACCGACGACCTGATCGTGATCGAGATTCCGGAGCCCGAGGAGTCCGGCCTGGAACCGGAGGATATACCTCTTGAGATCGTGTTTGAGGACGATTCGATAATCGTAATAAACAAGCAGCCCGGCCTCCCGGTTCACCCCGGGCCGGGGAACCGGAGCGGGACGCTCGTGAACGGTCTTCTTTATCACATCGGGGACCTTTCCTCCATAGGCGGCGTGGAGCGTCCCGGGATCGTCCACCGGCTCGACAAGGACACCGCGGGCCTGATGGTAGCGGCGAAGGACGACGCGTCCCACAGGTTTCTCACCGGAGAATTTTCCGCCAGAAGGGTGATAAAGAGATATTCGGCGATCGTTATCGGCAAGCCTCACGCAGATCACGGGAGAATAGACCTTCCCATCGGGAGGCACCGGAAGTACCGTCACAAGATGACCGTTACGGACAGGGGAAGGGAGGCGGTTACCGAATACACGATCAAGAGGGTGTGGAACTCGCGCCTGGGCGTATTTTCCCTTCTCGATATAGACCTTCATACGGGCCGGACACACCAGATACGCGTGCACTTGTCGTCGGTCGGCCTGCCGGTTGTCGGCGACCCGGTCTACTCTAAAAAATGGGAAAAGTACAGGGTCCCTTTCCTCCTCCTTGCATCCACGGGGCTTGAGTTCACCCATCCAAAAAAGGGGGATCTGCTCCGGTTCGGCATCGATCTGCCGGATCATATACGGGCCTTTATTCAAAGGATCGAGCGGCTGCAATAAAGTTGTTGCGTACCCAGGGCGATATGCTATTATGCCGATGTTTGCTTGATGGTATTGAATGTATTCATAACGTTAAGCCGACGAAACCTGTTCGTGAAAAGCTAAGTTTATGACTGTGCTTCTGTAATGATGTGTGACGCTGCCTCATGCGCAAACGATTACAACATATGAAATAAATGATGCTGCCGTCATGAGCGGGTATAATAATTTCAAGGAGCATGGTATGCATGGCAGTAAATTGTATGTGGGAAACCTGAGCTATTCGATCACCCCTGAGAAGCTGAAGGAATTGTTCGCGGGCTACGGGTCGGTCGTGGACGTGAGGATCATAGGGGACAAGGGCTTCGGCTTCGTCGAGATGTCCAACCAGGCCGAGGCGGAAAACGCCAAGGATGAACTGGACGGCAAGGAATTCGAAGGGCGCAATATAAGGGTCGACGAGGCCCGCCAGCGCGGTGATAAAAAAAGCGGCGGAAGAAATTTCAGAAAATTTTAACGCGGAAACAATTCGTAATCGTCGTCGCCGCTCCCGCCACATGAAAAGTTATTTAATATATTTTCACGCGGGAGCGGCAGTTACACCGCATCGTAGGCGAGGCCGGTGACCTTCTTCACCTTTTCGATGGTTTCGCGGGCGATGACACGCGTCTTGTCCGCTCCGCGTTTAAGTATCCTGATAATCTCGCCCCTGTCCCTGCTCAGATATTCACGCTTTTCCCTGAAAGGCTTGAAATAATCCCTCATCAGGCCGAAGATCTCCTTTTTCACTTCCCCGTAGCCGATGCCTCCGCCACAATAGCGCTCCCTCATCCTCTCGATCATGTCGCGGTCTGCAAAAAGTCTGTACAGAGCGAAGAGGTTGCAGGTATCGGGGTCCTTCGGCTCCTCCACGGTTTTCGAATCGGTCACGATTTTCATCACCTTTTTTTTCAGGCTTTCCTCATCCTCGAAAATGTCGATGGTGTTTCCGTACGTCTTGGACATCTTCTGGCCGTCCGTGCCCGGAATGACCGCGACCTCATCGGATATCCGGGGTTCGGGTATGACGAACACGTCCCCGTACTGAGCGTTGAATCTGATCGCGATGTCCCTGGTGATCTCGACGTGCTGCTTCTGGTCCCTTCCGACCGGAATGATCTCCGCTTTATACAGGAGTATGTCGGCCGCCATGAGCACCGGGTAGGTGAAGAGCCCGGCGTTCGGCACGATGCCCCTGGCCACCTTGTCCTTGTAGCTGTGGCTTCTTTCCAGCAGTCCGAGGGAGGTATAGCATGAGAGCACCCATGTCAGCTCCGCGACCTCGGGAATGTCGGACTGGACCCAGAAATAAGCTCTGTCCGGATCGAGCCCCAGCGCGAGAAAGTCGATGGCGGCCTCGATGGTGTTTTCCCTGAGCCGCTCGCCCTCCTGGTTGCTCGTCATTGCGTGATAATTGACGAGAAAGCAGAACAGCTCGTGGTCGTTCTGATATTCGATCATCGGCTTCATCATCGCGAAGTAATTGGCTATGTGGAGGGTTCCTGACGGCTGGATGCCGGAAAGAATACGTGCCATAAAATGTCCTTTGCCCAAACCACTAATCCCGGGAACTGACTTATATTCGCATATTCATGTGTAAAATTAGGAGATATTTAAATTCAAGAGATAGGGAGATGATTTTTTTAAATCCATATCTCTATCATCTCTTGTTTTTTTTCATCCCCTTTCTTACACCTTTACGAATTAGGTTCCCCGGTGGGGAGCATGTTGAATTGTTTTAATAGATTTCAAGGCTAGAGATTCAAAGGATAAAAAAAATAGTCAATAATAAAATTTTTGTTGCATGTCGGGGAGTCGTTTTAATAATTTAAAAAAACATTCGGCATGAGAGGTAGCGCATGGAAATGAAGAAAAACGTCGGATCGTCCGACCGCTATATCCGATTTATAATCGGACTCGGTTTCATCTTGAACATCTTCTCACTGCAAACGGGTAAGCTGGGGACGTTCATTTTCCTCGCGCTGGGGCTTCTTATGTTTTTTTCCGCTTATACCCGGTACTGTTTCCTGTATGATATTTTTAAGATCAACACGACCGGGGAAAAAAACAAATCTTCTGAACAAGCGGAACAGGCGCCGCAATAATCAATCAACCGCCAGCTTTAACCTCACCCCTTATCTCTTCAGCGTGAGCAGCTCCTGCAGCATCTGGTCGGAGGTCGTGATCGACCTCGAGTTGGCCTGGAACCCGCGCTGAGTCACGATCATGTCCGTGAACTGGTCTGACAGGTCGACGTTGGACATCTCGAGCGTGCCCGCCACGATCTTGCCGCGCCCCGCCTGGTTCGCCGCTCCGGTGTTCGGCTGGCCGGAGTTGTTCGACACCTCAAACATGTTTTCGCCTACTGCCGTGAGCCCCTGCGGGTTGGTGAACACCGACATGGCCACCTGGCCGATGGTCTGCTTGGTCCCGTTCGAATACACGCCGGTGATCATCCCGGAGTTGTCCACGTTGAACGATTCCATGTATCCCATGTTGTACCCGTCCTGCTCGACCGCCTTGGTGGTGGAGGGCGATGCGAACTGCGTGATCCCCTCCAGCAGCCCGGCCTTGCCGAGATTGAGCTGGATCGTCCTGGTGGTGGGGTTTCCCGCCACGCGGTAATTCGCGTTGACGACCAGGGTCCCCTGGTTCAGCTCGTCCGGCGTGCCCTCGTCCCCGACCGCGATGATCTTGCCGTCAGGCGAGAAGCGGAGGTTTATCCTCCCGGTCGGGTTGGCGTTGTTCGGCTGGCCCGCCCCGGCAGGAACGTCCAGGGTGAGCGGCACGGTCGTATCGGTTATTGCCGCGGAAGCGGTCCACTGATTGGGAGCCGTCTTCCAGAACACCATGGTGAGCCGGTGCGTGTTGCCCTGGCTGTCATACGCGTCTATATTGGTGGTGATGCCCGCCGACGAGCGCATCCTGCCGGTCGCGTTCGGCGGCACGACCGCCATGCGGGAGTCGAGGTTGCACTTGTACCGGATATTGGCGGTCTCCCTCGCATCGACCTTTCCGTATATGGGGATCACGATGTCCTCGGTCGAGCCGCTCGGATTGACCACCATCTCGCCAGCGGGGTTCCTGGTGGCCTTCCATCCCTGCACCTTGAGCCCGTTCGCCGGGTTCACCAGCGTGCCGTTCTTGTCGAGGCCGAAGGTGCCGGCCCGGGTGTAGTATTTCCTGTCGCCGTCGGACACGACGAAGAAGCCGTCGCCCGAGATCGCCATGTCAGTCTGGTTGCCGGTCGTCTGGAGGCTCCCCTGGGTGAAGATCCGGTCGATCGACGCGATGGTCATGCCGAGCCCCACCTGCTTCGGGTTGATTCCGCCTATGTTTTCTTCAGGCCTGGCCGCGCCCGAGATGGTCTGCGATATCATGTCCTGGAACGTGGCCCGGCTACTCTTGAACCCGTAGGTGTTTACGTTCGCGATGTTGTTTCCGATGACGTCCATCCTTGTCTGGTGGTTCTTGAGCCCGGAAACTCCGGAAAAAAGTGCGCGCATCATAACGGCATATCTCCTTGTGCAATAGAATTATTTTTTATGAGAAACATCCTTGTTGTGTGTGATATGATCGCCCATGTCGCCCTTTGCCGGGTCCGTTGTTTTTGCGGGTGCGGCTTCGGGTTCGGCGCGATGGACCGCCTGGACGTCGCCGAGCGATATCTCCTGCCCTCCCACCACGAGCACCTGCTCGTTGTCGCGGTAGCGGATCGAGGACACGACGCCCGACACGACCCTGTTCGTTGCCGGGCTCAGGGCGTCCACCCTCTTGCCCAGCAGGGAAAAGGCCTCGGCGGTACGGGTGCTTTTGGACAGGGAAGCGATTTCCTTGTTTATCTCGGTCATCTGCTCCAGGGCGGAGAACTGCGCCATCTGGGCGATGAATTCTTTGTCCTCCATGGGCCTCGTGGGGTCCTGGTACTTGAGCTGGGTGATGAGGAGCTTCATAAAGGCGTCTTTGCCAAGGTCGCTCTTGTTCCCGGCCCTTCCGTGATTGATCTTCTTGTTGACTGCGTCCGCCTCGTATCTCGCGTGGACCAGCCTTTCTGCGGACATCTGCATCGTCGTCATCTCATCCTCCTATATGATGAGGTTTATATATCCCTCATGGTATGATTTCGAATTTTCCGCGAACCCGGTTTCCGCTTCAACCGCAGGCGGGGTCAGAGCAAAGGTAAACGGGCCGTGTTCCGATTCGTGCATGAGCCGTTCCCTCTGGTCGCTCACGTTCACCTGGAATTCACCCACGGATATCCCTGCCTGCGCGAGCTCTTCCTTTATCAGCTCGATGTCCGCCATCAGGACGTCCCGCGCCGCGGGCGTGTCCACCAGAAACTTGCCGTGTACGGTTCCGTCGAGGAGCCCTATGCTGATCCTGACGCTCCCGAGCTCGCGCGGATGGAGCCGGAGGGAAAATGTCGCGTTTTTCGAGTCCTTGACCACGACCCTGGCGGCCTGGATGATGCCCTCGAGGTGCTCAGCGTTTCGGCCGTTCTTTAAAAACGCGGCGTGACCCGGGTCAGGCAATTTTATCGTATGACCGTTTTTCGCCGTATTGAGCTGATTAAGGGATCCGCCGTCCGCACCTTCGCCGCCTCCTTTCCGAAACAGGCTTTCTCCTCTGGTGCCCTCGACGAGCGGCTCCGGTCTGTTCGGCTTTTCCTTGTGGGTGAGCGGATGATTTTCGCCTTGCAGGGCCTGCTTCTGATCGGGTTTCTGATCAGATTTTTGATCCTTTCCGGGTTTCAATTTCGCGATCATCTCCTTCAACGAGTCGATGGCCGCGCTCACCTGCTCCCTCGTCGCAACAGAGGAAAGGGATGCCCCCATGTTCAGCTTTGAAAGAAGGGACAGGACTTTATCTAAAGCCTTATCCAGTGACGTTACCAGTTTTGCTATTTCATTATGCTTTGTTAAGCTTTTCAGCAGGTCGAGCGTTTCGTTCGCCGCGTTCCGCAACCTTTCTGCGCCCGGGTTATCCTGTATCCGCTCAAGGAGCGAGATGATCTTCTGCAGCATTTCGAGAAGGCCGGCCGCGGCTTCGTCCGGCTGCCGTTTCATTTTCTGCGCCTTCATGACTTTCAGGTCCGGGCTCTTCTTCACTGTTTTATGTTCTT
>CAZHAD010000028.1:0-1624 GCA_964529965.1 uncultured Leptospirales bacterium
ATAAAAGGCTTCACGCCTTATACCTGAGTATGCGGCGGGCGGATCTCCCGTTAAAAAATACCGCCCGGCACATGGTATTCGGAGAAGGCGATCCTGACGCTTCTTTGATGTTCATCGGGGAAGCCCCGGGCCGTACCGAGGATGAGAAAGGCCGTCCTTTTGTCGGCCCGGCCGGCCGCGAGCTCAACAGACTGCTTGACGCGATCGATTGTAAACGCGAGGAGATATACATCACGAGCATATTGAAATACCGTCCCCCTGAAAACCGCAACCCCCGCATGGATGAGATCATGGCTCACGCCCCCTATTTGATGAAACAGATCAGCATTATCGAGCCGGAGATCATAGTGCCCATGGGCAATTTCGCCGCCCATTGCATATTATCACTTTTCGGCGGCGTGCGTCATAAGAATATATCCAAAATATCCGGGTGTCACGGAAGGATTTTCAGGGTTGTTATCGATTCCCGTCCATGCAAGGTCATTCCCATCCATCATCCCGCGGCGGTTTTGTATAACCGCGCGCTGGCCGGGGTGATGAAAGCCGATTTCATAAAAATCAAAAAAGCACAAAAAAGCTGAGTGGATCATTTTTTTGAAAATTTTTCTCGGTACAGCTTTTGGGACCTGCGTATCGCCCGGTATGCCGCTTCCGGGCCCTTGATCGTGAAGACCTCGACCTTTCTGCCCTGAAGCACCTTGTAGGTCTCGAAAAAATGCTTCAACTCGAGCAGGTAGTGCTGCGGTATATCGCTGATCTTCCGCCGGTCCTTGAACCTCGGATCGTTCGCATACACCGAGATGATCTTTTCGTCGGACTCGTTCTCGTCCGCCATGTGGAGCACGCCGATGACCCGCGCCTCGCACAGCGTCATCGGATGTATCGACTCGTTGGTGAATACGAAAATATCGAGTGGATCGTTGTCCTCCCAGAGGGTGCGGGGGATGAACCCGTAATCCCCCGGATAATACACCGCCGAATAAAGAACCCGGTCAAGCCTGAGGAGCCCTGTTCTTTTGTCGAGCTCGTACTTCACCTTGCTTCCCTTCGGTATCTCCACGATCATGTTTACAATCTCCGGCGCCTTAGGGCCGATTTCTATATCGTGCCAGGGATGTATCCCGTCCATAAATTCCCCTCCAGTATATGATAATGAATCGAATAATAAAAGTCCTCACACAAAAAATCCGTACGTCAACCGCGGGAGCTTTTCCACAGCCGTTTGCTCGCAATTTCCGCACCTTTGACGAGCGACTCCAGCTTGGCCCATGCGATTTGCTGGTGGACGCGGCCGCCGAGGCCGCAATCGGTGGACGCGACGACGTTTTCACGTCCCACGCCTTCCGCGTAGCGGACGATGCGGTCGGCGACGACCTCAGGATGCTCGACGATATTGGTGGCGTGGCTCACCACCCCGGGCATAATGATTTTGCCTTCCGGGAGCTTCACTTCCCGCCAGACTTTCCACTCATGCTCGTGGCGGACGTTGCCCGCCTCAACCAGGTACGCATCCGCGTTGATCGCCAGCATGACATTGACGATATCGCGTATCGGTATATCGGTGACATGGGGTCCATGCCAGCTTCCCCAGCACAGATGAAAACGTATCCGGTCTGAGGGAAGG
>CAZHAD010000028.1:1724-32704 GCA_964529965.1 uncultured Leptospirales bacterium
GCGGCTTTAACGTTGGCTATGTCCCGCTGGAGCGCCTCCTGCCCGATATAGGTCAATGCGGCCCGGCACACCGGAAACCTCGCCACCTGGTTGCCGACCGTGATGCCGGACTCCGGATCATTATAGGCTTCGGCAAACAACTGCCGGTCCCTGCGGTCCCCGAAGCTGGTCAACTTTATTTTCCCCGTTTCCGAACGGCGCGCGGGCATTTCCCAGAGGGGAACATCCGCGAGCTCAAGTCCGCCCAGGCGAGGGAAGACATAGGTCCACCATGCTCCATAATCAACCTTGCTTCCCATTGCATGCCCGTATTCTCCGTCATTGGGTATGTCAATGCCTATCTCCTTCTGACGACGCACCACATTATTTACTGCATCTCCGAGCTGTGTCCGGAACGAATCCTCATCGAGCGATCCCCCCTTCAAAAGCGTATAATTCCGGCTGATCAAATCCTCAGGCCGCGGCAAGCTCCCCACGTGGGTGGTTAAAATACGGTTGCTGTTCGTCCTCATCTTTTCCTCCTACGCTATTATAATCAATAAATGAAAAATCACTTTGCTGCTAAAATACGGGTGACCTCTCTTACAGCGATACGGATCCACTCAGAAAAGAAGACTTTAAACCTTAAAAAGGCACCGGCTTCTTTATTGATAAAAAATATACTGATCAATCAGTTGTTTTACAACCTAAAAAGGAAATTGAGGAAAAATTTAAAAATTTCATTTTACTTCAATCTTTTTGCCCGATTTGCCATGTTATCGTGTTTATGACTTTGTTGTTGCAAAATCCACACTTTCTGTTTACATGTATCGTGCCTGGAGCGAGCCGAGGCGGTGGATGAAACGAACCGTCGGGATGCAAACATAAAGAATGTTTTGCAATCACGCCAGGCGGTTAACAATTGCAAAAATTCAACCCATAAGGGGAGATTCACCCTGTACGAAAAAAATAGTTTATGGAGGATTATTATGAAAATCAGCGCGAGGAACGTCCTTAAGGGTAAAATCAAAAAGGTGACCCATGGTTCGGTAAATTCCGAGGTCCTGGTCGAGCTGCCGGGAGGAATCGAGATCGTTTCGATCATCACAAAGGAATCGGTAAGCAATCTGTCGCTTTCGGTCGGGAAGGAGGTATATGCGGTTGTCAAGGCCTCGAACGTGATGATCGCGACCGATTGATAAATCACGCCGATATCCCGCCCGCGGCGCGTCCAAAAAGATTCCTTTGGGGGTATTTATGGAATTTTTCATGCGTGAAATGAAAATCAAAGACTACGAAGCAGTGTACTCCCTGTGGACTTCAAGTGAAGGTATAAGAATCGACGATTCGGATCTCCGTGATCATCTCAGGATGTATCTGAAAAGAAACCGTAATCTGTGCTTCGTCGCCCTGCACAATAATGAAATAATCGGAACAATCAAGTGCGGCCATGACGGGCGGCGCGGATATATGCATCATCTGGCGATCCGCCCAGACTTCAGAAAAAAGGGGATCGGCACGGCCCTGATGCGAAAATGCTTAGAATCGCTGAAGAAGCAGGGAATTGCCAAATGCAACGCCTTTGTGCTCGATACCAATAAAGACGCGCTGGACTGGGGAGCACGCAACGGGTGGGAAACGCTGGAATATAATTACCGGACATTGCATATTGATCTGGGGAAATAATAATACCGTCACCTGATAATCGTTACTATATGCGCGTAGGGTTCACCGCTCGCCCGCCGCAGACATACGTCCCTGTATGCTGCGGCTACCGATGCCATCCATGTCATTGCGACTGCCAGGATGGCAGGAGTGGCGCGAAGGGCAGGATGCCCGAGAGCGGCCTCGCTGATTAACCCCACGCGCATATAACGGGCAATTACTTAAATTTTATATAGTATTAGTGCTGCTTCTACAATCCATCAATAACGATATATATTCTATAGCACTTTTTCCTATAAGTCTTGACAATGGCTCATATCCTGCTCGAATCGATGCACATCAATCCTAACATCAGATAGTATAAAAGCTGCTATGAAAAAAAAACCCGGCTTCGGAGACCTGCCGCATGGATACGACGCATACGAAAGCTCGAAGATCGTGATTGTCCCCGTGCCGTACGACGGCACCTCCACCTGGCTCAAGGGTGCGGACAGGGGCCCCCATGCGATCGTCGAGGCATCATGGAACATGTACCTCTATGACACGGAAACCGGCTCCGAGGTCTACCGGCATGGAATACATACGGATGCGCCGGTCAGGGTGAACAAATCGCCCGAGCTTATGGCGGAGGCGGTAAGAGAGAGGGTGGACCATCATATCCGCGCCGGCAAGTTCGTGGTTACCCTCGGTGGCGAGCACACGGTCGCCATAGGCGCGGTGCGGGCCCATGCCCGAAGGTATGAAAATTTATGCGTGCTCCAACTTGACGCGCACGCGGATCTCCAGGATGAATTCGATGGCTCGCGGTACAATCACGCGTGCACCATGGCCCGGATAAAAGAGTCGTGCCCGATCGTGCAGGTGGGGGTGCGGAGCATGGACGCGGCCGAGCGCAGGACGGCCGAGCCGGGAAGGATCTTTTATGCTGAAGATATAACCCCCGGCGGCGCCTGGATCGACATGGCGACGGAGCAACTGACCGAGGCTGTGTATGTTACGATAGACGTGGACGCGTTTGACACCTCGATCATGCCCGCGACCGGCACGCCGGAGCCGGGCGGGATGCTCTGGAGCGAGGTGCTCGCACTGCTGCGAAGAACGGCCGGGTCGAAAAATATCGTCGGATTCGACGTGGTGGAGCTCTGCCCGAACGAATATTCCAAGCCCTACGACTTTACCGCCGCGAAGCTCGTGTACAAGCTGTTGGGCTATATCTTCAAGGAGAATCGATGATGAACAGAATCGACAAAAAAACCCTTCTCAACAGGCCGGTGAAGCACATCGACATCGCCTCATTCGACTCCACGAAAATCATCGAGGAGATGAAGGAAATGTCCTTCACCGCCAGGGAAACGGCCTCCGCCGCCGAGATATTCAACCGCATGATCAACGACCCCGACTGCACGATCATATTGACGATCGCCGGAAGCACGGGCGCTGCGGGATGCCTGAAAATCTATTCGGACATGATCGAATACAACATGGTTGATGCGGTCGTGGCGACCGGCGCGGCGGTCGTGGACATGGATTTTTTCGAGGCGCTGGGTTTCAGGCACTATCGGGGAAGCCAGTGGGCGGAGGACCGGTTGCTGAGGGAGCTCTATATCGACCGCATCTACGACACCTTTATTGACGAGGAGGAGCTCCAGCAGTGCGACGCCGCGGTAAAGGGCATCGCCGACGGCCTCGATCCCGGGCCGTATTCCTCGCGTGAGTTCATCGCACGGATGGGCGAATACCTCTCCGGCCGCGCGGAAAAAAAAGGCTCACTCGTCCAGACCTCGTACGCGCACAAGGTCCCGGTGTTCTGCCCCGCGTTCAGCGATTCGAGCGCGGGGTTCGGACTCGTCCTTCACCAGCAGGCACATCCCGGCCCGCACGTGTCGATCGATTCGGTGAAAGACTTTTACGAGCTCACACGCATCAAGATCAAGGCGCCGGTGTCCGGCCTTTTCATGATCGGGGGAGGGGTGCCCAAAAACTTCGCGCAGGATACGGTCGTGTGCGCGGAGATCCTCGGCGAGAAGGTCCCCATGCACAAATACGCGGTGCAGTTAACAGTGGCGGACGTACGCGACGGCGCCTGTTCCAGCTCGACCCTGAGGGAAGCCTCGTCCTGGGGCAAGGTGGACACGGCGTACGAGCAGATGGTGTACGCCGAGGCCACGTCCGTCCTGCCGCTGATCGCGAGCTATGCCTACCACCGGGGTGACTGGGAAAAAAGGACGCGCAGGAACTGGAGCGAACTCTTCAGCGGAAGGGATTAAACTTCCGCGCGATGAACCCCGGCACCACTCCGAGGTCGATGTATTTTCGCTGAAGCTCCCGTGGCAGGTGCTTGAAATCGCGCACCACCCTTCTGCAATTCTCGTCTCCGCACAGGCATTCCATCTCCCAGCAATCCTCGTCCATGGTGGTCGAGTAGTCGAAGGTGATCTCCTCACCCTTTTGTATCTCCCTGATCGCCACGAGCCTGATCCCGCCTTCGCGGTATTCCAGCCCGCAGTTCGGGTTGCACGAGTGATTGATGAAGTCGTCCGCCCCGTCGGACGGACCGAGAAAATGCCCTTCATCGAACTGAAGGAAATGGTTGTTGCAGGGGTCGTAAAGCCGTATATATTCTTCTTTGGTATGAATCCTGCCGCTGAATTCACAGATAAACTCGCGGAAGGCGAAGTCCTTGTCGGCGAAAACCGCTTTGCCCTTTTCAGTATCCCGTATAAAAATGTTGCATGGGTTCATGGCTTGACTTTCCAACGCAGCGCCCCGCGCCTACTCCTTGTTCAATTGCATGTACCACGGATATTTTGTGAACTCCCTGAATCCCATGCGCCGGTAGAGCGGCTCGCCGTACTTGCTCGCCTGCAGGACCACGAACGCGGCGCCGCGGCGCAGCGCCTCATTCGCGACGGCGCGGGTGCATGCCTCGGCCATCCCCTTTCCACGAGAAGCTTGAATTGTACCGACCCAGTAGATCCCGGCGATGGAATGGGAAAGGAGAGCCATCGCGCAAGAGGCAGGAGCACCTTTCAAATAGCCCACGACCGCGTAGGTATAGGGCCTGACGATCCTTATGGGGCGTGCGAATATCTTCATGCCCACGTCGGCCTGCATGCCGAGGCTGCGGTAGCTTTCAATCGCCACCGAAGCGAAATCGGCAGCGGACGATGCGTCGGTGACCTCCCGCGTCTCGATATCTACTTCCGAAGGCCTCGGGACGACTATTTCGTCCGTCATCATGCCGGGATTTTCCGAAATTTTCACCATCTTTTCAGACCTGCATGCCCGCTCCATGTCCCCGTCCGCATGGCCCCTGATGTGGATGCTGTAGGCCGAACGGTAACGTCCGTAATACGACTTGATGCGTCCCATCGCTTCATGAATCGGCGGGTCGTCCGCCCGGCGAAGGCTCATGGCGACGTTGGTGACCGGCGAGCGGTCCGGGCCCTTTGTGAGGAGGAGGTCATCGGCTTCCATTATCTCGCTTTCCGAATTCCACCGCGCCATCTCACGAATGAATTCGGCCAGATTGCAATCGCTCAAATACATCATGTCGTCAGTCACCAGTCTATCTCTCCCTTATAAATTGCTTAACTTTGACGTATTATTCCCCTCCCTCGATGGGAGGGGTTAGGGGAGGGTGATTAGTACGGCATTAACTTTTCTCACCCCCACCCCGACCCCTCCCCCATTTGCCAGGATGGCAAGGTGCAAACGCGCAACAGGAAGTTGCGAAAAGCGTCTGCCATCAAGGGGGAGGGAGCACGCAATTAATTTTTACCTAACTTGAGTGAATGATCACCGGCCTGGGGTTTTTCATCCTGATGCCGGATACCCTCGTGTAACTGCTGAACAGGGATTTTGAGTCCATCCGCAAAAAATCAAAATGACCGGTCTCCCGGACATCGGCCGCAAAACGGCTGAGCTCGTGTGTGAACAGGGAATCAAAGCGCTTTTTTGAATGACCGTGCGCGGCTTTGACTTTTCCCATTCTCCTGATGTCCCCGTTGAAACGGGGGCTTATATGATACAGCTCGTGGAACATGACCCTGAGCTTTTCCTCCCAGGGGAGGTCGAAAAAACGCGGCATGTAAAAGTAGACAAGATATAAAATGCTTTTCTCCTCGCGGGAAATTTCCGGAAGGGCGTACACGGAGCCCCGGTATCTCAATACCCCGGCGCCGTTCTGAAACTTAAGCGGCACGAGCTTGCCGAACACGCCGCCCCGCCTTCCGCCCCTGTTCGAACCGATACAAACCAGGACGCGTTCGAGGTCGATATGGCCCAGTGAGGGGCAGGCACGGACGATTTCCGCGATGACCGCGGCCAGGGCCTCCGACAGGTTTAACTCCCGTTCACCCGATTCCGACTTGTTCAGCATTCCGCACCATTTCCTCCGCGTGTTTAACGGAGAGCTCGGTGATCTTCTCTCCCGCAAGCATCCTGGCCACCTCCTTCACCTTTTCTCTCGCGTTCAGCTGTTTTACAAGGGTGATGACGCGGCCCCCCACCTTCCCCTTCTGCACCGAATAATGGAAGTCGGACATGGCCGCGATCTGCGGAAGGTGGGTGACCACGAGCACCTGGCGGTCCTTCGCAAGGGCCTTGAGCTTCCTTCCTACGATCTCCGCCACCTTGCCGCCGATGCCGGCGTCTACCTCGTCAAACACGAGGCTCTCCACGATATCCGCGGACAGAATCACATTCTTTATGGCGAGCATGATCCGGGACATTTCGCCCCCGGATGCGGCCTTTCTGAGCTGTCGCAGGTCCTCTCCCGCGTTGGCCGAAAGGAGAAACTCGACCCGGTCGAGCCCGTGGGGATAGAGGGCGTACCTTTTATTGTCCGCCTCAATCTCGCCCTGGGGGCTTATCTCACGCTGAAGCGAAACGCGGAACAGGGTTCCCGCCATGCCGAGATTCCCCATCTCCCTCATGACCCGCTCCTCAAGCCTCTTCGCCGCTTCCCTTCGCCTGTCGGAAAGTCTGAGAGCCACCTCCTTGGCCTCGCGCACCGCCTGCCTGTATTCGGCCCTAAGGCGCTCCGCCTCCTCCTCTCCCGAGGTGATGACCTCCATTTCCTTGCGGGCCTTTTCGGCGTAGCCGAGAATCTCCTGTATCGAATCGCCGTATTTCTTTTTAAGGCTCGATATCAGGGACAGCCGCTCCTCGACCTGGTTTATACGCTCGGGAGAGAAATTGATATGCGTTTCATACCCGCGAAGAAATGATGCCGAATCCTCGAGCATATACAGCGACTGCTTGATCGTGTCGCACACACCCGCAATCTCCGGATCGTATTCGGATATTTTAGACAGGCTCTGGTCCGACAACTTCAATTTCTGGACGATGCCGCCTTCACCGCTCAGGTGCTGCGACACGGCGTTGATCTCCCTGAAAAGCTTTTCCGCGTTGGCGAGAAGGTGCGATTCGTTGCGCAGCTCCTCATCCTCGCCGATCTTGAGCCGCGCCGCCTCGATCTCGCGAACGGCGAACGAATTGAATTCTATCCTCCTCGCCTTTTCCCTCTCGTCGATCTGGATGGAATTGAGCCGGTCCTGAAGGTTATGGAGGAGATCATGCAAGGCGCGGACCCGGTTCACCTCCTCCTCCAGACCCCCGAAGCTGTCGAGGATCTCGCGGTGCTTGGAAACCTTCATGATGTTCTGATGCTCGTTCTGACCGTGAATATCGATCAGGTACTCGGAAATCTCCCTCAATTTAGACGAGGGTATCTGCACCGAATTCGCGTAAGACCTTCCCTTGCCGCTGGTGTAAAGCTCACGCCTGAGAATCAGCATGTCATCCTCTGCGTCGATGCCGGATTCCGACAGGATCTGTTTGACCTGCGGATTGCCCGATACGTCGAACAGCGCCTCAAGGGACGCTTTTTCAAATCCGGTCCGTATCATGTCGATGGTCATCTTCTCTCCCAGCACGCCGGACAGGGCGTCGATGAGTATCGATTTCCCCGCGCCGGTCTCCCCGGTCAGGATGTTAAGCCCCTTTCCGAAGGGAATGGCCAAATCCTCTATGATGACAAAATTTTTAATTTTTAGATCATTAAGCATCTCGGGCCCGTCAATCCATTCCCCACCTCAGTTTCTCATGCAGGATGGCGAAATAATTTTTTTCTGGATGGACGATAATCTTCATGTTTTTGTTGGACTGCCGGATCATTATCTCGTCCCTTCCGTCGATTTCAATAGCTTCCTGACCGTCGATTGTCAATAATAAATTATCGTGGTCCATCGCGATGCGCGTTTTGAATACCGACGAGGAGGATATGATCATGGGTCTCATTCCCAGGCTGTGGGGGCATATCGGGGTGATGAGGTAAATGTTCATTTCATTCGGAAAGATGATCGGGCCTCCGGCGGAAAGGGAATACGCCGTTGAGCCGGTGGGGGTTGAAATGATAAGGCCGTCGCCTGCATAGGAGCTCACAAAATTGCCGTCAATATGAAGCTCTATCCGGATCGGCCGCGACAGCGAACCCTTATGTATGACCGCATCGTTAAGAAAGCACGCTTTGTGGGTCTCCTTCCGGTCCCTGACGACCACCGATTCGAGAACCAGGTGGTCGGCGCAGGTGAACCTTCCTTCAAGAACCTGTTTCAAATATTTCGAAAATTCTTCGGGATTGAATTTAGTCAGGAAGCCGAGCCTTCCCCTGTTTATGCCGAATACCGGTTTCCCCGTTCCGCAGAAAAGACGCGCGGTGCGAAGAAACGTTCCGTCGCCCCCGATGACGATTATGAGATCGGCGCCGTTTACAAACGTACCCTGATCGACCGCATACGCTTTAAACTCATTGTGCATGACGACATCATACTCGGGAAGATAAACGGTGATTTTTTCCTTATGAAGAAAATTGATCAGGCTCCGCAAAAAAGGTACAGCATTTGAATCATCCGGACGAAAATTAATTGATATTGTTCGTATATTCGAGTTGGCGGTCATGGTTTACTGTAGAGCCTGATTGATTGTAGTCAATTAAAAAAGCGCGTTTATGTTGACAAATCAGAACCTCATAATTGAAGCAGCCGTTCAGCGGCGCCAAAAAAATGAAACAACGAAATACTCATGAAAATTGAAGATATCATTAACAGGGATTCATTGCGTGAGCGTCTGGAGGGCGATTTCGGGCTCTTTGTTGAGCTGGCCGAGCTTTTCGCCAGAGAATCGCCGAATCTTTTGGCTGCCGTCGAAGATGCGATCAAAAGCAAAAACGGGGAAAAGATCGGGAAAAGCGCCCACACGATTAAGGGGGCAATAGCGAATTTCTCGGCGGATAAGGCGTATCAGGCGGCCTTTGCACTGGAAAAAATCGGCAAGGAGGGAAATCTCGATAAAACGGAGGAAGCTCTCGTGAATCTGAAAAATGAGATCGATCGTATGAAGGCCGCCCTCTCGCTGGTAATCGCCGAAAAGCATCTCTAGTCCGCGATCATGCCCCTTTGCCCGCCGCGCGTACTAACGTATACGCCCCTCCGATGGAAATGATCACCGTTCCGAGCCACACGATCCATATGAGCCTTTTTACCGTGAAGGCCACAATCACCGAATCAGGCGGAATTGCCGCGTTTTTTGCGGGGCTAATGTATAATAAAATGCGGTGGTTTGACGCATCGATATCCCTCAGGGAAACAATGCGGTGTGTTCCGGGAATCGTCCGGTCCATGCGAATGATCCCGGAGCGTTTGAACCTTACCCCGGGCATGATTCTCGCCCCGTTGGCGACGAGCTCGGCAAAGGTCGTGGGCTCACCGGATGTCATATGCTCGGTGCGAAATCTGATGAAGCGGACGGATATTCCTCCAAGCTCTTTTTTCTCCCCTTTGGCCAGCACGAGGTGCGTGGCTTCATCCGCGCCTGATTCGTACATCTCGGGCGATATGTACAGATCATTGAGAAAGCCGTATTTTATGTAGGGCTCCTTGTACAGTGATCCGGTTTTCTGGTCGAACCGGTATGCCGTTTTGATCGCATGCACCGTAGAGTTATTCCAAACTTTAAATTTCAGGAATGATTCCTCCCCTTCTTTAAACCCGGAAAAAACGATTCTGGCCGGGCCGAGCTCATATTCCCTGCCCTGGATAAGCTTTTTCTGCGTTGTGGCCGATGGAAAATTGGAGGTTATGATGCCGATAACCAGGACGCCCACCCCAATATGGGTCAGACGCGACGGAATGACGGCCCGGGATTTCGCTTTCAGCATGTCCCTTACCGAGGATGCGATCAGAAAAAACGACGCGCAGGTGAATACATAGGCTACGGGGCTTGCGGTAAAACCGACATTGATTAAAATCCCCGCGGCGATTGATGCGAGTGCGATCGCCGCATATTCAATTTTGAATCGCCGCCGCGATGCGATCGCCGCGGTAGACAGGGCCATGAGTGAAAGTATCAGTATGCCGAACGGCACGGAAAAATTATTATAAAAAGCCTCCGTCACCGACGCGGACTTTCCCGCAAGCGCCGAGATAATCGGCATGGAAGTGCCGATCGATATGACCGCGGCGTACGCGAACAATACGATAATGCCGTAAAGGATGAAGGTCCTCCAGTCAAAAAGGGGGGTGCTTATTTTGACGCCCGAAGCCTCCTTGAATCGCACGATGAAAAGGACCATCGAACCGATCAGATAAACAAGAAAAAACAATAACAGAAAAGACGATATTTTTGAAGCGCTGAAGGAATGAACTGAAAAATTCGACAGCACCCCGCTCCTCGTGAGCCAGGCGCTGTACAACACCATCAGGAAGTAAAGCAGCGTGAAAAAAAGATTCGTCCGCGCAAGCATTCCCGTCCTCTTCTGCACGACAAAGCCGTGCACCAGGGCGACCGCGATGATCCATGGAATGAGGGACGAATTTTCAACCGAATCCCATCCCCAATACCCCCCCCAGCCGAGCACGGTATAGGCCCAGTAGCCTCCGAGGAAAATGCCGATCCCGAGCGTAACCATGCTGAAGAGAAGCCACGGATACGATCCATGAAGCCATTCCTTAAAGTTCTTTTTCATCATCGCGGAAACGGCGTATCCAAAGGGGATGGTTGCGGATGCGTACCCGATAAACAGCAACGGCGGATGAGCCACCATCCATGGATCTTCCAGCAGCGGATTGAGGCCAAGGCCGTCCGCCGGCGAAAGTCCGCGGCTGAACGCCCCGGGATGCTTGTCCCATATGAATGAAAAGGGGCTCTCAACCGCAAGTATGACGAGAATAAATATCTGCGTCAGCACGATGATCGAGGATACGATCGGTTCGTTTTCTTTATTCGAATAGAATAGCACTATGCCGAAGACATTGAGAAAAAAAAGCCATAGGAGAAAGCTCCCTTCCTTTCCCGCCCACAGGGCGGCGATCCGGTACGTAAGCGGAAGATCCCGTGAAGAATTTTCATACACGTACGCGAAGCGGAAGTCGAAACCGATAAAATAATACAGAAGCACAATCAGTGAAGCGGAAATGCACACGCTGGAGAGCAGGTATATGATGCGCGCCGGCGCGGCATACGAGCCCTTCCCCGCCGCGGTCATTACGGTGAAGACAAGCGCCGCTATGGAGAAAAAAAGCGCCGCAGTAATGAGCACAACGCCCCAGTTCATATCAAGGCTCATCCTATTTCCTCCGGTACTTGGACGGACATTTAACCAGAATGCTGTCGGCCACGAAAACCCCGTCATTCCTGCTGTATCTGCCCAGAAGAACGACCTGCTCGGTCTGGTCGAAATTCTGCGGCTTGGGCCCCTGGTGGATGGCTTTCATTCTCGATCCATCCTTCCCGATTATGGTGAAGGCGAATCCTCCCTCGTCATGCACGACCGGCCTTGTTTTATCGACCCTTCCGATGACCTGCACATACTGACCGGCGTGCGAACGCGCCTCTTGAAACGATACATACGGGGTTAGCATATCCCCGCTGACGAAAAATACGGATATCCCCAGCAGAATCAGCCCTACAAAAAAAACAACTATGTTCCTCTGTTTCATTTTTTCATCTCATTCAAATTCTTTTCAAGCCTTGTGATTTTCCTGTCCAGCCTCCACAGAAACAGGGCGATCCCGACCCAGACGACCAGTATCACCGCGGCTACCGTATAAAGCACCGTCTGCCTGTCGTCTTCCTGATTTTGAACCGGCTGTGCAGGCCTGCCCTGATTTCGATATTCCTGTGCATGCGCGCACACGAAAGATTCACCAGGGCGAGCGACGCCCTGAGGCAAAACCTCAATCGAACAATATGGGAAAAAGATCAGGGCGAATACAAAAGCGGTTCTAATCACCCGCATGAAGATCCTCCGTCGCCTTTTTTACCGACAGCATGCGATTCATTAAATGGAAAATATAGGCATAGAGCGAGCTGAACGCCAACACCGAAACAAGCAGGGTCATCCTCATGCGCCCGTCAAGGTATATCCGTTTATCCGCGTTTATTATGGTCGCCGGGTGTAATGAATCATATATCCGCGGCGCGAGAAATACGAAAAAGGGAAGCATTATCATTGCCAGGATCAGATAGGAAGAGCCTATCACGCCCCTTTGCTCATTGCCCGAAAGGCCCGACCGGAGGCTGAAGTAGGCGATATAAATCAGGAGGATTAGGACCACCGAGGTCTCGCGGGGGTCCCAATTCCAGAACGAGCCCCAGGTCAGCTTCGCCCACAGGGATCCGGTGATTACCGTGAGTATCGCGAAGGCCAATCCGATAGAGGCCGAATTGTACGATTTTTCATCAAGCCAGCGATACCTTTTCTTTTTGTCCATGAGATATGCGACCGACAGGACACCGGAAACGAGAAAGGCCAAAACTGAAACCCAGGCGAGCGGAACGTGAAAATAGATTATTCTGCTGAAATCCCCCAGAACCGCGGCGGAAGGCGCCCATAAAAACGCCATGATAATAGCCAGCGGCATCAGGATATAAAAGCTTTTGATGACGCCCCGCGTCAGTATTGTCATTCCTCTATCCATACGAACCTGAACAGCAAAAACGATATAGCCGAAATAAAACCGGAAAATGCAAGTAAAAAAACGAGGCTCGCGTCTTCGGCCGGGGAAGAGCCGTCGAGCGCACCCCTCGTCGACGAGATGGAAACCCACAATACCGGAAGAAGGAGGGGAAACGACAGTATTGAAAAGAGCGAGCCCCTTCCTCCCGCCTTTGCAACCATGGCCGCCACGATAGTGGTGCACGACGCAATGGCCATCCCACCGGCGATCGCGGTGCATATAAAATAACATATCAGCGCAACGTGTATCTGTAAAAAAAACAGAAACAGAGGGGTGACGACGGCAATGATGATCATCATGAATATCTGGTTGTACAAGAATTTGGATATGAAGACCGAATCCACGGACACGGTGATGCGTAAAAAAAGCGAAGTCGCCTGGTCCTCCTCCCGTACAAATATATGGGAAAGGCCGTTCATTGCGCTGAAAAAAATGATTATCCAGAGAAGGATGGATTGAACCAGTGGGGAGAAGGGGGTCCCGCCCGCGGTCAGGCTTAATGACACGGTCGCTATCACGGCAAACGCGATCGAGACGTTGAGCGCAAACCTGCTCCTGAATTCAACCAAAAAATCCTTGCGAAGATTGCGCAGTATCTCCTCACCCAAGGCGGATCTCCCGGCCGCATATTGTTTGATCATCCCCATCGTTGGTTGCGAGAATGATTATTTTTTCCTTCGACGCCTCATCCAGATGAGCGCGAAGCATGTGCCTGCCGCTTTCATCCAGATTCGTACCGGGCTCGTCAAGCAAAAGAACCGGCGGATCGTTCAATTCGGCGAGTATGAACCTGAGCCGCTGCTTCATGCCCGATGAATAGAATCTGATTTTTTTATCCTTGTGCGCGGTTAGGCCGAAGCGATGGAGCAGGGAATCAATTCTCGACGGCCCGGCCCCGGCGGAGGTGAACGAGATATTCTCCATGGCCGTAAGGTCATCGTAGGGATTGATCAGCGGCCCGGAGTATCCGATGCAAGAAATCCATTCATTAAGCACTGAACCGCGATCGATATCGGTATACATCACCTTGCCCTCTGAAGGAGCCAGTACTCCGGCGAGTATTTTCAAAAGGGTCGATTTGCCTGATCCGTTCGGACCGGTTACGCAGAGAGAGTTCCCGGTTTCCAATTCAAGATTGAGATCTTTAAATACAAGATTCCGGCCGAACCGCTTGGTGAGTCCCCGGGCTTCTATTCTGTATCGTGCGGAGGTCATATGTGCAACGCCCCGGTATTAGAATCATATCGCGTGAACGTCATGTGTAAAAAAAGAAAATAATGGGATTATTGAATTTTTGTCAAATACAAATGGCTACTTAAATGATTATTGACAAATAGACTCCTTCTCAAGAAATATAGCATTTGCATTAATTGCATTCTTTAAAAAGAATTTAGTTAATCACTATTGCGCCCTGACCCTTGAGGGAATACTTTGATTAAAAAACGACTAGCTTGATCTCAATATACTATCATTAACCAGGACATTCCCATGGCAAAAAAAGCTTTCATTACCGGCGTTACCGGCCAGGATGGCGCGTATCTCTCGGAGTTTTTGTTGGGAAAAGGGTATAAGGTATACGGGGGATATCGGAGAACGAGCTCCCCGAATTTCTGGCGTCTCGATGAGCTCGATGTACTCAATAAGATGGAGCTCGTCGAGGTCGACATACTGGACACGGGAAACCTCATCCGTGCGTTTGAAAAAATCGGGCCGGATGAAGTCTATAATCTGGCCGCGCAGAGCTTTGTCGCGGTATCCTTCGAAAAGCCGGTCCTGACCGGAGAGACCACCGCCCTCGGCGTCACCCGGGTGCTCGAGGCCATCCGGATCGTGAACCCCAAAATAAAATTCTACCAGGCGTCCAGCTCTGAGATGTTCGGCAAGGTGCGGGAGACGCCCCAGCAGGAGACCACCCCGTTCTATCCGCGCAGCCCCTATGCCTCGGCAAAATTGTACGGGCATTGGATGACGATCAACTACCGCGAATCGTACAACATTTTCGGATGCTCGGGCATACTGTTCAACCACGAGTCACCCCTCCGCGGCATAGAGTTCGTCACAAGAAAGATCAGCGACGCGGTGGCGCGTATCAAATACGGGAAGCAGGATTACTTTGAAGTCGGCAACTTGGACCCGAAACGGGACTGGGGCTATGCGAAAGAATATGTGGCGGGCATGTGGATGATGCTTCAACAAACGGATCCCCGGGATTACATACTCGCGACCAATGAAAATCATTCGGTGCGCGAATGCATCGAGCACGCCTTCTCCTGTGTCGGCGTGACCCTCCGGTGGAAGGGAAGCGGCGTGGATGAAACCGGAGTCGATGCCAAAACCGGGAAGCTTCTGGTGAAGATAAATCCGAAATTCTTCAGACCGGGCGAGGTTGATCACCTGCTGGGCGACTATTCAAAAGCTAAAAACGAGCTGGGCTGGGAGCCGAAGGTAAGGTTCGGCGAGCTGATGGAGATCATGGTTCAACGCGACCTGGAGCGGGTAAGCCGGGGCTAATGAAAATTCTGATAACCGGCATTAACGGCTTCGTCGGTCCCATTTTAAGGAAAGCCCTTGAAACAAAGGGCCATATTGTATATGGTATTGACCTGCAAAGCCGAGACCCTCATGTGTATCCCTTCGATATAACGGATGCAAACGCGGTCATGCGATGCGTACAGGAGATATCGCCGGACTTCATATATCACCTCGCCGCCATCTCCAAAGTCGCGTATGAAGACCCCTCGATATTATATACTGTCAACATAAACGGGACGATAAACCTCCTCGCCGCTTCCGCGAATCTCAAAAAAAAGCCGAATTTTTTATTTATCAGCTCCTGTCAGGTTTACGGCATCGTTGATGATTCAAATCAGCCCATAACCGAAGAAACGAGGGTCAACCCGATCAACCACTACGGTGCGAGCAAGTGTGCTGCAGAGCACATAGCCCGGGTCTTTCACACCATATATGAGCTTCCGGTGGCGATCGTGAGGCCCTTCAACCACACCGGCAGGGGGCAAACGCCGGATTTTATCATACCAAAAATCATCCGGGCGGTAAAAGACAAAAAGAAGGAAATCATTCTGGGCGACACTGCGGTGATCAGGGAATTCATGGATGTACGCGACATCGTGGAGATCTATTCCGATCTTTGTGAGCAATTCCCGGATGGGAAGACGTTCAACATCGCCAGCGGGAAGGGGTACAAAATATCGGATATACTTCAATTGATTCAGAACATGACCGGTGTTCAATTGAAAATCAAAAGCTCCGAATCGCTATTCAGAAAAAATGAAATTAAAAAGCTGATCGGAGATGGAACGGCATTGAATAAATTATATGATTGGAAGCCCGCGTACGGCATCAAAGAGACCCTGGAATGGCTCCTGTCCGAGTGAATCATTTCCCGTTAACGCGCATCAATAACCACGCTCTGGAGCGTATCAAATTAGCGTAGCTACTTTTGGATATTTTTCTTGACTATAAAATAAAATTTAATCAACTTGTCATTTTTAATAATCACACGCAGAATTTGACAGGATGAGCGTCTCATATCGGGGCTGTCCAATTTCGCCCCCGCGATGAAATGAGGACATTATTGGACAGCCCCAGCTATATTGAGCGCATATATCATCCAACGTCGCATTAAATCAATAGGTATACACGGTTTTATGCTGTTCAACTCGTTCGAATTCCTGATTTTCTTCCTGATTGTTCTCGTTATATATTTCCTGTTGCCTCACAGGCTGCGCTGGATATGGCTTCTGGTCTCGAGCTTCTTTTTTTTCGGATATTCATATTACCAGTACAGCGACCCGGTTCATTTCCCTTACCCGAATAACGTCTACTGGTATATGTTCAATGCCTTCGCGGTCATATCGACCATAGTCGTTAATTATTATTGCGCGATATTCATTGAGAAAAGCAAATCAACCAACTCAAGATATTCAAAGATCATACTCATACTGGGGATCGCGTATCCTCTTCTGCTCCTCTTTCTGTTTAAGTATCTGAACTTTTTCAATCAAACGATTTACTATATCGCGGATTTTCTGAATTTGAAGTATCCGGAGCATCTGCTGAGGCTTATCATCCCCCTTGGCATATCGTACTATACGTTCCACGTCATCAGCTATCTCGTCGACGTATACAAGGGCGTGCAAAAACCCGAGAGGCATTTCGGAATATTCTCACTGTATATCCTATTCTTTCCCAAGGTCATAGCCGGCCCCATCGAACGGGCGCACAGGCTCATTCCGCAATTCCATGAAAAGAAAACGTTCGATTATGAGCAGATCAAGAACGGTATTCTGCTGTTCGCATGGGGGCTGTATAAAAAAGCGGTCATCGCGGACAGGGCAGCCATCGTGGTGAATGAAGTGTTCGGCAACCCGCACGGATATCCGGGCATCTATCTCATCATCGCGCAGCTATGTTTCATATTCCAGGTATACTGTGACTTTTCAGGCTACTCCGATATGGCGATCGGGCTCGGCCAGATCATGGGATTTAAACTCTCGGATAACTTCAGACGTCCCTATCTCTCGCCTTCGATTGCTGAGCTGTGGCGGAGGTGGCACATTACCATGATTTCATTCTTCAGGGACTACGTGTATATCCCGATGGGCGGCAACCGCGTCGCCAAATGGAGATGGCAGTACAACATATTCATGACCTTCATTCTGAGTGGCCTGTGGCACGGAGCAAACTGGACCTTTATCACATGGGCGGGTCTGAACGGGCTGCAAATGCTGATTTCATATTGGACAAGAAAAATTCGTAAAACGTTCATTGGACTGGCCGGGTTGGCGAAAACACCCCGGTTTCATAAAATTATAAAAATTGTGATCACCTTTAGCACCTTCTGGTTCTCCGCGATATTTTTCAGGGCGAATTCAATGAGCGACGCCTTTTACATCATAGGCCATCTGTTCACCGGCCTCGGCGGCGTTATAAGAACCGCCTTCACCTTTAATTACGATCTGCTGAAGCAGTATCTCGTCATTCCAAATAAGACGACCTTTCTTGGATTCTCGAAGCCGGGCTTCCTGCCCGAGATGATAACCCTTGCCCTGGGCATTCTGGTTCTGGCGATAATCGAAATCGTGCAGGAAAACAGCGAAGAGCACCTGCGCGACAGAATCGCACGGAAGCCCTGGTATGTGAAATGGTCCCTATATTACTGCCTGATGTTCGCTCTCGTATTCCTCGGCATGTACACGAACCAGCAGTTTATATACTTCAGATTTTAGGCGCGCGATGAAAAAGCTGCTCACACACACTTTGATATTTTTTGTCCTGCTCTCGGCGTCCGCGGCCCTCGTGTGGTTCATGCCCGGCACGTATCCGCATGACCTGGCCGCGCTGGTGAACAAGAGGGAGATGCTGAAGGCGAAAAGGCACCCCTGCATGATCTTCATAGGCGGCAGCAGCCTGCTGACCCTTAAAAGCCGGCTCTTTGAAAAACAATTTCACTATTCCGTGGCCAACATGAGCCTGTGGGGAGGTCTGGGCACGAAGGAGTACCTGGAGGAGATCAAACCGTACCTTCATCCCGGGGACGTGGTTGTCGTGACCATGGAATACGCGGCAGACATTGATAAGGATTATATCCATTTCATACACACCAATGAAGAATCGAAAAAATTTTTCTTTCTCATGTCTCCCGGCAGACACGCGAGGGAATACCTGGAGAAGGGGAATTATTTCGATTTATTCAAAATGGTAATGGAATTATCGCAGATAAAGGTCACGTCATATATCCGCAACCTTGTTACAGGAAACGTGCGCCATCTTTTTGATTCGGGATTCCCCAACTATCACAAGGAGTTTGATGAAAACGGCGACCGAACGAAGCCGTTTACGATCTTCCGGCCCCTCAACGACACGGGAGCGGATTTCTCCTATCCGGATAACAAGAATTTTCTTTTTTTGAACGACTTCAATGAATACGCAAAATCGAAAAAGGTGAGGATGTTCTTTTATTTTTCCCCCTTTCCCATAGGTGAATACAAAGCCAATGAAAAATATATCAGCGCATTTTACAAGATGATGAAGCGGATGGCAAAATTCCCCCTTTTGAACAAGCCGTCCGATTTCATGTATCCGAAAGAATATTTTGCCGATACCATCTACCACCTCAACCAAAAGGGAGAAAAAATCCGGTCAGCGGCATTGATCAGGATGCTTGAAAAGACACTGTAAGCCGTCTATTTTCTCCATCCCGTTCAATTTAGCGGAATTCATTTTTTTTATTTTAATTTTTTTATTGACACCATCGGTGTTTGCCCGTACTAACGATCAATTATCTTATCGAGAGTGGCGGAGGGACTGGCCCTGTGAAGCCACGGCAACCGTTCAGCAGTGAAAGAGGTGCCAATTCCAGCGGATAAAAATCCGGAAGATGAGATAGCAGACCGACGAACCGCTATCTCAGAAGGCGGTTTTTATGTTTCATCGCATTCCGCTGATTCAGTCCTCCACAATCCTCGATGCATAAATGAGAGGACTCGCACGGTACTATGGAAAAAACGCCCGGCGTCATAAACGAAAGGTCAGTCGGTCTAGTAAATACCCGACATCTTATTTTTGAGAAGTTTACCTTCAGATCCGGCCGGACACTGAGTCCGGTCACGCTGGCCTATGAAACTTATGGCACGCTCAACCGCAGGAAAAATAACGCCATTCTGATCGCCCATGCCCTGTCGGGAAGCGCACATGCGGCCGGATACCACAGCCCCCATGACGCGCATCCGGGGTGGTGGGACATATACATCGGTCCAGGCAAGCCGTTCGACACCGGGCAATACTTCATAATCTGCGCAAATGTGATCGGAGGCTGCAGTGGGTCGACCGGCCCCTCCTCTATCAATCCCGAAACCGGAAAGCCCTTCGGCCTTGATTTCCCCATGGTTACCATCCAGGACATGGTCAACGCGCAGATGCATTTGCTCTCGCATCTCGGCATAGAAAAGCTGCTCTCGATCGCGGGAGGCTCCATGGGCGGTATGCAGGCGATCAAATGGGCGATCGTGTATCCGGAGATGGTCAATTCGGTCATCGCCATCGCCACCTCCGCGTCCCTGTCCGCGCAGGGTATCGCGCTCAACGAAGTGGGACGCCAGGCGATCATGAACGACCCTAACTGGAACCACGGCGACTATTATGATTCAAAAGGCCCGGATGCGGGCCTGTCGCTTGCCCGAATGATCGGGCATATAACCTATCTGAGTGACAGGCACATGCATGAAAAATTCGGGAGGAGGTTTCAGAAGGAAGACCTTCCCCTCTCCACCTTTAAAAATGAATTCATGGTTGAATCGTATCTCCACCACCAGGGCAATAAATTCGTGGACCGCTTCGACGCCAACTCGTACCTGTACATCACCAAGGCCATCGATTATTTTGACCTCAAAAAAGATTACGGCAGCATGCACGAGGCCTTTGCGAACGTAACGGCCAACTTCCTGGTCATCAGCTTCACCTCGGACTGGCTCTACCCGAGCTTCCAGTCCAAGGAGATCGTGCAGGCGCTAAGGGCAAATGGAAAAAATGTAATGTACACCGACATAGAAACCGATATGGGACACGATACATTTCTGCTCGACTACGAGCCGCTCAAAAAGAACATATCCAATTTTTTAAAGCGGGAATTTGAACGAATTTCAAAAGAATGAATGCACTTGAATATCCGGGACATGATCTTATAATTGCGGAAACCGCTCCGGGCACCAAGATCCTTGACCTGGGATGCGGCGACGGAAAGCTCTTGGAGAGGCTTCGCGAACAAAAACAGGTGACGCCGTACGGGGTCGAGATAACGGAGGCCGGGGTGTGGAAGTGCGTGGAGAAGGGGCTCTACTGCTATCAGGGAGACATCGACGAAGGGCTGTCGGACTACAAGGAAAACTCCTTCGATTACGTGATTCTGAACCAGACCCTGCAGATTACGAAACGGCCCGCGTACGTGATCAGGGAAATGATGCGGATAAGCAGGAACGCGATCGTGAGCTTTCCTAACTTCGGATATTTCAAGACCAGGCTACAACTGATGATCAAGGGCCGAATGCCTGTGAACATCCTCCTCCCTTTTGAGTGGTATGAAACCCCGAACATCCACCACCTGACAATACGGGACTTCCGGGACTTCTGTGAGAAGAACGGCTATCCGGTGAAAAAAGAGCGTCACTTCTCAATTACCTACCGGGGAGAGACCCGAATATCATCATTCCATCCCAATATGTTTGCACAATACGGTTTCTTCATACTCAACGGCGAGGGGTTTGCCGAATAGAAAAAACGCCTCTCACCCGCAGGCTTTCAAAGGAGCACGCGACTCCCGGCGAAGCGATTATCGCTTTACTGTGCCCGACAAATTCGGATCTACATTTCCTTCGCCGCCGCACTCGGGGGTGTAACAGGAAACCTCGGTGAACGCGCATTTTTGCCTGCACCCGGGGCATGTTTCAGGAGGAACCGCCTGTTGCATCGTGTATCCGCACGACGAACACTTCCACCAGTTCTCGTCCTTTATTTCATCTTTTTTCATTTTTTCCTCCTCACATCTTTCAATCCCCGCCCTCAATAGCGAAGCGGGCCAGATTGTTTTTTTCAGGGATATACTCCCCCACCGGAACCAGCTTTTTATTGAATTTCACGCAATCGATCATGATGTTCCACAATTCCAGAAGTTTCGCCTTTTCATCAGATCCTTCGGGTACCAGTTCAACCAGGTTTTTGTCTATATGGATTTTCATAATCTTCTCCTGTTATTTTGAATAGATTATCGAGCATATAACAAAAACCTAACATAAAAAAAGCACACCTGTCAAATCATTTTCTTTACCGATAAGCCATAAAACAATTCCGATATTAAGTACGTCATCGTTACCATGAAGAAGAGATCATAAAAAATAATCATATCTTCAATCGTATGATAGGCTAGGAAAAAACCTCCTTCAGCTCCTGCAGCGAATGTACGACCCTGCATTCGGGAACCGATGTGAGAAAATATTTTCCGTATGACTTGCGCAATATCCTTGAATCGAGCACCGCCACTATCCCACGGTCGGTGCTGCTCCGTATCAGCCTTCCGAAGCCCTGCTTGAAGCGGATCACCGCCTCCGGGATCTGGCAGGCGTAGAAGGGATCTTTCCCTTCGGCGGCGATGCGCTCCATCTTCGCCTCTACGGGCGGGGAATCGGGAACCGCAAAGGGAAGCTTCATCATGATGATCCCTCTCACCAGGTCGCCCTGCAGGTCAAGCCCCTGCCAGAAAGAATGGGTCCCCATGAGCACCGCATTTTCGTCTTTGAGATAACGGCCAAGGGCCTCGGTGGCGGTCGAGATATCCTGCGAATATACGGCGTATTCGATCAATCCGGTGATTATCTTTCTCACCTCGCGCAATGTCTTGTACGAGGTGAAGAGCATGAGGCAATTCCCCTTGAGATGCTTGATGATCTCGGCCGCATGGGCCGCGGCCTGCGCGTTGTACGCGTCGTCGTTCGGCTGGGCCAATTCCCCCGCAATGTAGAGCACCGCCTGATCCTTGTAGTTGAACGAGGACCCGAGAAGCTGCGTGGCATGGTTTTCAATGCCGAGACGGCTGACAATATAGGAAAAATCCCCGCCCACTGCCAGTGTAGCGGACACGAATATGGATGAATCGTAAAAATTAACGATTTCTCGGTTAATAATTTCAGATACGTCCACCGGCTGTCCCCTGAGATAAAGATCGCCGCCCCGAGTTTCGGGCCCTCGTTCGATCCAGTATACATAATTTTCATCATAGTGAAATACGAATGACGCCAGGTTTTCTATATAGGTAAAGAGCCTGCCACGTGCGATATCAAACTCAATATGCCGCTGGTCCTCGTCATCCATGTCCTGATCGGCCTCGGCCAAAAGGGTCATGCATTCTTTAAGCGGTCCGATGAGCCGGCTCCCGAATATGGGAGCCTCTCTGAGACGCAGGTTGTTTTTTCCTTCAGGCATGAGATGGCGCATATCCTCAAAAAAAGAAATAATCGCCGGGGTCGCCCTTTGCATGGAATCAGCGCACCTTGATCTGAGCGTTTCATTTTTGATACTATGCGGCATCAGGCCCTGTTCTGCATCCAGGGAAAAGCTGTTGATAATGTCCAGGAGCTCCTGTCGTCCGAGATTGAATCCGATCTGGGACGCGGCGATTTCCTCAATTGAATGCGCCTCATCAAAAATCACGATATCGAAGGGGGGTAGATATGTTTTTCCGGATGCGATATTTGCGAAAAAAAGATAATGGTTTATGACCAGCAGATGGGACTGGATCCATTGTCTTTTCGCCATCTGGAAGGTGCACCCGGATGCAAGCGGGCATCTGGAAGCGTTGCATGAGTCCCCTTCCCTTTTAATCTCGTCCCAAAGGTATCCGGGCAGATTCAGATCAAAATTCGTGAAAATTTCTTTTTGATTAAAGAGCCGGCTGATCATTTGCAATTTATCCAGATCGCCTGCGTGGACCTTCCCGCCCATCAAGGCCGCTTCAAAGCGCATGCGGCATGGATAATTGGAGCTGCCCAGGCAAAGAGAGAATGAAAAGTCCATATTGAAATACCTGTTGAAAATCTCCCTGACTATCGGAATATCATTATCGATGAGCTGTTTCTGCAGAGTTTTTGTCTCGGTTGAGACCGCTATTCTTTTATCTTGATCCAGACAGTACTGAATGGCCGGAACCAGGTACGCAAGGGTTTTCCCGGTGCCCGTGCCCGCCTCAATGACACCGTTTTCAGATGCGTACAGCCGCTCCAAAATAAAAGCGGACAAATCGCGCTGTTCCTTTCTGAATTCATATGAGGGAAGTATCCCTGAAAGGTGACCGTGGGGATCGAAAATACCCTCTGTCATTCTTTGATCTCGATGCCGATCATGGTGATATCGTCGCAGATCGAGCGTTCGAAGCCTTCCCCCATGAATTCCTTCATTCCGTCGATGATCGAGGTTTGGAGTTCATGAATGGGCGATGACATTCGGGGCTTCGCCAGCGCAAGTATGTGGCGCTCTGTAAAACTTTCTTCTCTATCGTTGAATTGTTCAAATAAACCGTCGGTATAAAGCAAAATCTTGTCATGTGCGTATGCATCCTTTTCAACGATCTCGTAGCGGGAGCCATTTTTTATGCCGATCAGCCTGCCCGTATGCCTTAATATTTCAATCGTGTTGTTGCAGATATGTATCTGGTCAGGATGCCCGGCGGACGCGTATCGAATCTTTCCGTGATTTAAATCAATGTCCACCAGTATGCATGAAAAAAAAGCATTGAGCGTGTAATATACCTCAATGAACGAGGAGTTGATCCTTTCCAGAAGGGTCTGCATGCTTTTTAAGCATTTAACTTTCTCATATTCGCCCTTGATGATCATCGTGATAAGGGCTGCCTGTATTCCATGACCGATCGCATCGGCGAGAAAAATTCTCACGTATCCGGGCCGCATTTGAAAGATATCGTATATATCCCCCCCGATATCGGCCATCGGATAATAGTATATGGTAAGATCGAGGCCCTTGATCCCGTCGCAATTCTCGGGCATGATCCTTTTCTGTATCCTCTTTGCAAGATTAAGGTCGGTCTGGATCTGCCGGTACAATTTATTCACATGTTCATACGCGGCGCTCAATTCTTCGGTTCTCTTACTGATCCTGCTTTCAAGGTCTGCACGTATATCGTTGATTTCGAGGGCGGCCCTGTTGTAGTTGTCTGAAAAAAGCATGAACTCCTTGTCGGAAAAGGGGGGAAAAAACATACCGTCCCCTCCCGAGGCGAGATTTTTTGTGGCATGGTTTATACTTGCAAGAGATATGTTGATCGTGTTTATAATAAGAAAAATCAATAAACCGACGGAGACCAGGCTCAAACCTATAAAGACGATAATTTCAAAAAGCGCCTTCTCGCTCTTCCGGATCAATATCATTAAAATGATCATGCTCGAAAATACGAGGATAAGAATGAAGATCGACTTAATTTTGAAGCTCAATATGTTCCTCGTTTTGACATGTATTGATCTTTGAAAAAGAATCTGCTGCAGCCGTACCTTGTAAGGTCCGGTGAAATATTCGGTGATGAGCGATGTGCAATACCCGATGATAATTGAAGCAAGTATACCGCCGACCACACAGTACGCAACCTTCTCAAAATCTCTGAAGTACACAAACATGGCGCATGCCATCACGATAATTACCATAAAAGTATTTGCAATCGCGACAAGGATGTTATGGACCGAAAGCGAGGATAACGAGGTGTACAGCTCTTCTATCGTCTTATTCCCGAGGGCATCGGAATTCAAAAAAATTCGACCCTTGTCAAAATGGGTATTGATAATTCGCACCGTCCTGCTGAATCCGGAAAATCCGAATCGATGGAACAAACCGAAATGGCAGAGATGCACAAATATGGCGATCATGGTGCACGCCATCAACAGGGTGAGAAAATAAAACAATTCAAGCGTCGTGAAATTTATTATCGAGAGGACGAAATAAAAGCCGTAGAAAGAGGCGACCAAAGACCACGTGGTGGAGAAGATCGCCACGGCACCGGCAAACGAAACCCTCCTGTAAAAATAATCAAACAGCCGTGTTACCATCGGGGGGAAAATAGATCAATAAAAGTTAACTGAAGTGTGACGGGAAGCATCATTGGTCTCATGTCTCAGGGTAATGTAAAAAAATCTCCGAATGCATGCCGAAACATCGACAATGCGCTCTCCGTATGCTGTACACCAGCGTGCCTGTATCATACGCGATTATATGATAATGCATTGACTGGGCGTGAACCTGTCGACGGAGCCTTACTTACAAATATCATATTTTAATAATGCCTGTCAATAATGTTTTTGGCATCAATTATTTTTATGGCAGCCTTTATTTAAATTTGACAGATTGTCAGAGCCGTATTAAACGTTTTCAACGTATGACCACCGCATATCTATTTGATCCTGTTTTTTTGAGGCATACAACAGGATGGGGCCATCCAGAAAGGCCGGAACGCCTTGAGGCGATCCACTCAGCCATCGCCGCCGCTCCTTATTACAATGATCTGGTTAAGGTTGCCGCCGCGTTCCCGGAAATGAAATATATCGAGTTGATTCATTCACCATCATATATTCGGCGGGCGGGACAGGAGATTAAAAGCGGCGTGTCTCACCTGGATTCAATGGACACCGCGGTGTGCAGGGAATCCTATGAGGTGGCTCTCATGGCTGTTGGCGGATCGCTCAAAATGAGCGATACCGTGATGAAAGGGGTTGCCGACAATGGATTCTGTGCGGTCCGTCCTCCCGGGCACCATGCGGAAAAAGATTACGCCGCAGGATTCTGCATATTCAATAATATAGCCATCGCGGCCAGGTATATTCAGAAAATACACGGCATTAAAAAAATCGCAGTGGTTGACTGGGACGTACATCATGGAAACGGCACGCAGCATTCTTTCGAGCGGGATCCCTCGGTTCTCTATATCAGCCTGCACCAGTTCCCCCACTATCCCGGGACCGGTTCAGAAACGGAAACCGGTGAAGGAAAAGGGCGCGGATATACAATGAATATTCCCATGAGGGCGGGAAACGGCGATGATGAGTATCTTCATGCGTTTCACCATCGAATTATTCCGAGACTTGAAGAATTCAGTCCGGAGATAATCCTCATATCGGCCGGCTTCGACGGGCACCGATCAGACCCGTTATCCTCCATAAAACTCAGCTCGGACGCATACGCAGAATTTACGAACATGCTCATGGCGGTGGCTGACCGCCATTGTAAGGGAAGGATTGTTGCATTTCTGGAAGGAGGATATAATCTTTCCGCGCTTACTGAAAGCGTTGCCGCAATGATGAAATCGCTCGTACGCGCTTAGGAGGTATACATGGATACTTTTACGGTCGATACCACATTACGGGAAGAGATCATCGACATCACGCACCGCGTGCGAGAGGCCGTGGACCGCAGCGCGGTTACCCGGGGCGTCTGTTTCATATATACGCCTCACACCACGGCAGCCGTCACGATCAACGAAAATGCTGATCCCGCGGTAATGAAAGACATACTCAAGGGCCTGGCCCATCTCAAGCTTGAACATCAGCAATTCAGCCACAGAGAGGGGAACTCACCCGCTCATATAAAATCTTCATTGATCGGATGCTCCGCGTATGTCATTATCGATAACGGCGCGCTGCAGCTCGGCACATGGCAGGGAATTTATCTTTGCGAATTCGACGGGCCCAGGACCAGGAAGGTGCTGGTGCAAATCATCGACTGACGAGATTGCCGGTCAATTGAATGTAAATGAAGGATATTCGTCTATGACACCGGTGCTGAAGGCGAGCACCTTGGCGGAATATCTGAGGTAACGAGTCATAAATTCGAACATGGTATGAGGCCATCTTCCCGCAATAAGCACAGATACAATACCGGCTATAGAACACATAAAAGCAACGAGGGTCAGGAATGAAAGAACCAGCAGATGGGGTGCAACGGCCAAAACGATACCGGCTATGGTGAGGCGCAGGAACGTGAGGACCTTCGAATACCGAGAGGGGTAGGTTATTCTCATCTGTACCGGATGATCGATGTCGTTTCTTCCCGCAAATACGGGCATCTCATCGACTACGCCCATCAGCGAAGCTCCCAACGACAATGCATAGCGCAGCGAGTTTTCCTGTATTTCCGAGAAATCCTCAACGTTCTTCCCGGTGAAAATGATGATGATGTAATTCAGAACACCCAGAATAAATGAAAGCATATGGTAAACGGCATATACGGCAAAATGCGGAATCAATCCGATCAGGAAAACACCGGACAATCTCAACAGGGCGCCTATCCGGGAATTTTTTATTGAATAATCGATCGAAAAATTCACCGCCCCGTGCGGGACGACATCGGACAGTTCTTCGAAAAGACCGCTCTTTTCCGGCCCCGCCTTCTCCCGGTCTGTAATCGCAATCAATTCATCTTCCGGTTCAAGAAAGGGAAAGGGTTCCGTTCCCGCTTCCTCGCCCTGATCCTTTAAATCGATATCAATATCTGTTATTGACAGATCATCAAAATCCTCAAGAAGCTCATCCCCTGAATGAGGGGACTCCGATAACACTGTTTCAGCCTCTTCCATCTCCCTATCGATACCGCCTCCTCTCTCGGTTTCGTCGATTTCATCGAAAGACAGCGTAATGTCCTCCTCCGGTATCTTTTCCGATTCCCCGGACACCGAGGATAATTCGTCAATCGTCAGCTCATCAAGGGAAAGGCCTGCATCCGCAAGGGTTAATTTATCGTCTTCATTCAATATCTCGCCTTCTTTTGTTTCACCGCTTTCATCAAGGGAAATATCAAGGCTGTCAAGGTCAAGGGTCATGTCCTCGTCCTCTTTTTTTTCTGACCTATCCTCCAGTTCCTGAATGGTCTCTTCGGAAAAATCAAAAATATCCAGATCGAGCTCTTCCCTGCTCTCCCCTTTTGATAAATGCTTATCTTCCTCGACATCCAGGTCGAGAGTGTCAAGATCTATGGTGATATTTTCATCGTCCTCCCGTCTAACACCCGTATCAGCGGATCGTGCATGCGTTTCGGCTTCGGGAGGTTCCGCCTCAATCCCGGGTTTTTCCTTTGTTGCGTTTTCCGCCTCATGATCGATATCGATATCAAGTGCGTCCAGGTCTATCGTAATACTCTCTTCCTCCTTCGTGTGATCTTTCGGAAAAACCTCTTCGGTTTTAATTTCTTCTTCCAGGAAAGATTTTCCATCCGCTGAAACGGATTCATCAACGGATTCCTCGGCCAGGGGTTCGAATTCATCAATAATGACGTTTGCATCCTCGGACAAACGGGCCTCATTGTCGGATTCGGCCAAAATTCCCTCTTCCCTGGGCGCAGATTCAGAATCCATCTCATCCTTTATCATTTCATTGTCAGATTTATACTCGCTGATATCCCCAAGCTCTTCAAATACCGACTGATCCGATCCCTCTCCGACCGGCTGTAACCCTGTCCCCTCCGCTCCTGAGATAGATTCCTTCTCCTGCGCGGCATCGGTTTTTTCAGCTTTCGCTCCGGAATCAGGGAAATAATCGTCAAGGGGAAGCTCCGAGCTTAAATCATCCGCCGGCGGCAAGTCGACCGCTTCGAATGAAGGCTCGATCTCACGGGATTCGGCAGATTCAGCAATCCCTCTTTCCTTATCCACCGGCAAACGGTCTTCGGCCGGAAATTCCTCGCCTGTGTTAATGACGTCATCCAGCGACTCTCGAGGTTCCCGGGCCATTCCTGATTCGCTCAAAAAACCGCCCTTGCGCTCATCAAACGCCTCATCCCTCGCCTTCCGGCCCGCCGCGGTCGGCCTCAACGCACCGCGGTCGGCGCGCCTCATGGCGCCGCGATTGTCTATGATATTTTCGCTGTCGCACTTCGGACAGGAAAAAGCAAATTTCTTGTTTTCAACCTTACGGTCATCGACCGAGTATGCCGTGTTACATCGTGTGCATCGCACTATCATCATAAACTCCCGTATATCCTACCTGCCCGGAAAATATTTCTCATTGATATTATGCTGGATGAACAAAGGGTAAATGAACACCAGCGGTAAAAAGAAAATCATATACCATTTAACGTCCCTGCCGTTCAATATCTCGGATTTCTGTAAATATTTGAGGCTCAGATAAAGGCCCCATATGCCGCAGGTAAAAATCGTTAACAGTATATTGACGACCGGATCGTCATTGAATATCGTGCTCGTCCGGGCAAGCCACCAGAAATAGTACAAACCACCGGTCAATATCATCAACAAGAACAAAATCACCAGATTGTTTTCGGGTATATATTCTTCCATGCATCGCCTCATCCCCTGTTATAAAAACAGGGAGAAACCTATTCATTTATATTTACGGCATATACTGCTTATTTACTTATATTTTTTCAATAACTATTTATACTGGGCGCGCGGCCGCCGATTACGTCTGAACCTCTATGCCGTAATTATTATACTTTATAAAGAATCTGATTTCAATGAAATCGCCGTAATTTTCCGGGTCGTCAAAGATTTTTTTGCGGTGCTCCGGCACCTTGTGCTTTTTTCTTCATCACGATAGTAAAACAAACTAATTGACATAATCGCACACGGCGGTTATCGTTAAATCAGATGCGGGACGTACCCATCATGGCATTCTTGAAAAGCAGATATTTAAACATGGATCCGGTTGAATGGCTCCTGGAAGACGGGGATCCATCTATCCGATATCTGACCAAAAAAGAAATCACCACCGACGGCGGGGATCCTGAATCCTATATGAAATTGTTCGAATCCCCGGAGATCACAAAATTTTTACAAAACAACACGCGCGCACTCGGAAACATAAAGAACTTTGATTTATTCTATAAAGGACCTGTCTGGTATTTTGCGGAAGCAGTAGAGCGCGGATTGGACAGGAGGACGGATGCGGTGAAGAACACCGCCGAATACATCATGCACGCGAGTCAAACCGATGCAGGAGGATTCACCTTCAACTGGCAACCTCCGGTGGCGGTGGGTTGCAGGACCGGTGATATGATAAGATTTCTTCTGCGCGCCGGATATCTGGACGAAAGAATCCAACGGGGGATCGGCTGGATCACAAGCACGCAGCGTCACGATGACGGATGGCTCCATTGTCCGCTTGCGGGAATCTGTGATCAGATCAAGCTTGTTCTGTTCAACAGATCGGGCAACGGATTGAGGAGGGAGTATGATCCCGGGGTTGCGAGCTGCTATTATGCGACGATAGCATGTGCGATGGCCCTCATCGAATATAAAAAAATGACCGGAAGCGATGCGTATAATGATCGGATACAGAGGGCGGCGAAATTCTTCCTGAGACGCTCCATGTACAAAACCGGGCGGGGATTCCGGGTTCCTCACGGTAGTGGCTGGAACAGTGATTTCCGCCTTTTGGGATATCCGATCCTTTCACAGTATGATATTCTTTACGGCCTGATATTTATCGCAAGGGCGGGCCGCATCGAGGATATGGGGGCGAGGGAGGCGTTTAATATCATCATTTCCAAGCAGAACAGTGACGGGACGTGGAATCTCGAAAGCGCGCACACCGGCATGCTTTTCGGTGATGCGCGAAAATCACACATAGGAAGAAACAACAAATGGGTGACCCTGAACGTGCTGAGACTCCTTTCATATATGGAATATTAAACGATCCGCTTATTGTTACAATGACGGTTTTGCAAAGCAGCAAAGTTAGATGTGCAGGTTTTGAAGGTACCCATACGTTATTCCCGTATAAAACACCCTCGCAGTCCCGG
>CAZHAD010000028.1:32804-35921 GCA_964529965.1 uncultured Leptospirales bacterium
GGGGTTTTCGGGCGCTGCGATAAAAATGCATCCTCCTGCCCCTAATCATATATTTACTTGACAGATAAATGTGATTCTGCTTGAATTCATCCTGCATTTATTTTTGAAAACATGTTATTCTCCATGAAACTTACCGGAACCATACATGATACAATCGTCATATTGGAAATTGAAGGCTCTCTCTCCACGGAAAACAAACCTTATTTCGACAAATATATAAATCAACTAATACCAAAAAAACTGCATCTCATTCTTGATTTGTCAAAGGTGACATTTATCGACAGCATCACGCTCGGCTCGATACTTAAATTTTATTCCGTTTTCAGAAAAAACGACAAACATCTGCTGCTGACGAGCATCAACGCGCAGATTTATGATATGTTCAACCTTACCGGCATCACCATGCAGATAAAAATATTCGACTCCCTGAACGGCGCGATCGAATTCATACAAAAAAATTAGCCGGCGGCTCTTAATTGGAGAGATCCGATATGTTTATCGTCGCCTGCCTCGGCAATCCGGGTAAAAAGTATCAAAAAAACAGACACAATATAGGATTTATGCTGGGAGAGTGTCTTATCCGTTCCTATAATGTATCGGTCTCTTCCTCAAAATTCCACGCCCTCTCCGGCAGGTCAATCATTCAAATGCACGAAATACTCCTACTCCTGCCGCAGTCGTATATGAACATGAGCGGGGTTTCGGTGCGAAAAGCGCTGGAGTATTATAAGCTCACGCCTGAGCGGCTCGCCGTGATTCATGACGACATCGAGCTCCCCTTCGGGGTGATTAAAAAAAAATTCGGCGGCGGGCATAAGGGCCATAATGGGATACGGTCGATAATCCAGGAAATCGGTACTCCGGATTTTCATAGGATACGATTCGGAATAGGCCGGCCGGATACGCCGGAAACGACGGTATCAGACCATGTGCTATCGGATTTTAACGAAGAGGAGCTCGTAAAAATCCGGGAGCTTGCACCGGCCGCAGTTGAAATGCTGATTTCAATAATAAAACCCGATCCGGAGTGAATGTGCCAGTATATCGGGTATAATTATTGATGAGAAATTCCAAATATATTATATTATAATAAAAACCAGGTAACTTCAAAAAGGAGGGTCGGTATGCATGCAATAGTGCCCCTTGCCGAAGGATTGGAGGAGATTGAAGCGGTTACCATAATAGATGTACTGCGCCGCGCAGAGATCAAGGTGACGTCGGTATATCTCCAGAAGAATCCGGTAACCGGCTCCCATGGAATCAAGCTGTTTGCCGATAAAGGCATCAACGAGGTTGCCGCGTCTGACTTTGACTGCATCGCGCTTCCAGGCGGTATGCCCGGCAGCGCGATGCTGAGGGACGATAAACGCGTCATCGCCCTGGTACAGGAACTGAACGCCCGAGACAAAATAGTAGCCGCGGTATGCGCCGCGCCCATCGTGCTCGGCAGGGCGGGGGTTCTTACGGGCAAGCGGGCGTCCTGCTTCCCCGGCAACGAATCCCTTCTGGCCGGAGCCGTGATCGTATCCGATCCGGTAGTCACGGATGGAAAAATAATCACCGGCAGGGGCCCGGGGTGCGCGCTGCCATTCGCACTGGCCGTGGTCGAGATCATGTCCGGGAAGGATACCGCGGCGGGGTTGAGGGATCGAATGCAGGTTTACTGGATGTAGCGTGATGAAAGACCAGAGCAGAACTCTTTACAGGGCGGGCTCATACATCTATATTGAAGGGGATGAGGACGTCGAAAACGTGTATATTGTGGAAAAGGGCCTCGTTGAATTCAAAAGCTCCACGAAAAGGGTCCGCAGCCACGGCGATACCGCTGAAGCAGGGGACGTGTTCGGCGCAGTATCGTCCCTGAGCAGGCGGCCGAGAATGGAGACCGCCTTCGCCAAGATCAACACGTTGGTGTTTATATTAACCAGGGAAAAATTTCTAGCGATTTTACAGAAGAACTCGGACATCGCGATCAAGCTCCTTAATACATTCGCAGACGAGCTCAGGCTGTACGATACCATGATTTTCCCCCTGGCTGCGTCACACAAGGTATTCTTGACCGAAGACGTCCAGATGTTCAATCTCGGAAGGTTCTATTATCAAGAGAATGGATTTGAAACCGCAGGGTATATCCTCAGACGATACATGAATCTATACCCTCAGGGAGCACACATCCAAGAAGCGCGCGCGATAATCGAAAATATCCAAAAAAAGGGGGTTCGGTGGGCTTCTGAACCTGTTCCGGAGGGAATATACAAACGCTACGCCGACAGGCAGATCATATTCTGCGAGCATGAGCCCGGAGATGAACTCTTCATTATCAAGAAGGGAAAGATCAAGATCGTAAAGCACCAGGATGGAAGCGAGATGATTCTCTCGATCCTGAGCGAGGGCGACATTTTCGGAGAGCTCGCCATCATCTCCGACAAGCCGAGAAACGCGACCGCCGTTAGCTTCGGAAGCACCGTCCTTCTTCCCATCAACAAGGGAGCCATGTTAAAGCTCATCCAGAAATCTTCTGACATATTAAAAAGAATATTCACCGCCATAAGCCAGAGGGTATGGTTCACTTTCATCCGCATGGAATCGAAGTTTTACGAAAAGCCGATCACCAGGATATATGTTTTTTTGGAAAACAAACTCATCGAGGACAACATATCCACCAAGAGCCGTGATTCACATACCTTCCAGTTCGGAATCGACGAGCTGATACGGATGACCAACACCCCTGAGCACCTGATCGCTTCGGTCACGGATGAATTGACGCGCGACCAGAATCTGGAATTCAATCTTGGGCGAACGACGATTGAAAATCCGGGCATGGTTTCATCCAAGGCCCGGTATTATCGTGCGAGGGACCGCCTGTATGAAGGGATTGTTAAGGAAGAAGGGGACTTGCATCATGAGCATTTTCAGCCCTCTGCACCGAATCACGATAAACCGGGGATGGGGAACGGCATCAAGAAGACCATAACGGCATTCAAGGATAAAACGAGCGAAACCGGCAGTATTTATGAGGAGCTTGAAAACGAGATCGAAAGAAACGGCTAGTGCTTCGACTGCGTGATTTTTAATTAATTACCAACATGTAACTGCTGATTTATTCAGCAGTTACAT